>NZ_JAWHNU010000002.1:71811-214500 GCF_032582135.1 Pseudomonas syringae group sp. J309-1
GCTCCCACAGTTGACCGAGTATGGCCTGCAGGCCGGGCGGCAAGTTCAACACCATGCCGGACGAACGCGTACACATCAGCGATTATCTGGACATGGTGCGCGTCTACATCCTGGCCATCCTCAGCATTTGTTAGGTTGCAGAGTAACTCAGACAGACCCGGATTCTGTGGGAGCCAGGCTTGCCCGCGATCCAGTCAATGAGGTCAATCAGATAGACCGCGTGATCGTTCTTCGCGAGCAAGCTCGGCTCCCACAGTTGACCGAGTATGGCCTGCAGGCCGGGCGGCAAGTTCAACACCATGCCGGACGAACGCGTACACATCAGCGATTATCTGGACATGGTGCGCGTCTACATCCTGGCCATCCTCAGCATTTGTTAGGTTGCAGAGTAACTCAGACAGACCCGGATTCTGTGGGAGCGAGGCTTGCCCGCGATTCAGTCGATGAGGTAAATCAGATAGACCGCGTCATCGTTCTTCGCGAGCAAGCTCGGCCCCCACAGTTGACCGAGTATGGCCTGCGGGCCGGGCGGCAAGTTCAACACCATGCCGGACGAGCGCGTACACATCAGCGATTACCTGGACATGGTGCGCGTGTACATCCTGGCATCCTCAGCATTTGTGAGGTTGCTGAGTAACTCAGACAGACCGGATTCTGTGGGAGCCGGGCTTGCCCGCGATCCAGTCAATGAGGTAAATCAGATAGACCGCGTCATCGTTCTTCGCGAGCAAGCTCGGCTCCCACAGTTGACCGCGTGCAGCCCGCGGTGATCACAGATCACGACCTGCGGATAATCTTGATCGAGTGGGTCAGCGTCGGCTTGCGCGTCACGCTGATGGCGCGGCGTGTGACGGTATCGAGAGTGATGTTCCAGTAACCACTGCTTGGCACAGTGATTTTGGCTGGAAACGTATCGAACGCCCCGCCGTGATAGGTATGCCGTCCGCCGTTCTTGAAGGCGCGGAAGTTGGCATCGCTCATCAGGCGAATGTTACAGGTCTGCGAAGCCTGAATGACCACGATGTCGTCTTCATTGAGGTGTTCACGCTGGTGTATGAATTTCATCTACCACTCCGGCCAGGTGGGTCAGGCCTTTCTATCGTTTAAATCTTCAGGCCCTTTGGGCAAGGATCGCGGCCATCAGCCCCGGAAAACGGTCTTCCAGATCATCGGTGCGCAGCGAGTTCATGTGCGTGGTGCCCACGTTCTGGGTCATGACCAGGCCTGCATCACGCAGCACTCGAAAATGATGGGACATACTCGACTTGGGTCTTCCACCGTCAAGCTCGCCACACGTGGCCTGAGGCACGCTGCCTAAATAACGGACTATCTCCAGGCGAACCGGATCGCTCAGGGCGTAAAACACTCGCTCGAGTTCGAAGTCGCTGGCGGGGGGATGTTTGAATGGGCGCATGGGGTGAATCATACACGGGGCTTTACCGAACAGCCATTGTTCGAATAGTATCGAACAAACGAAACGTCATCCCGAGGTCTGTTCAATGTCCGCGCTATTCCAACCCTACACCCTGAAAGACATCACGTTGCGCAACCGGATTGCGGTTCCGCCGATGTGCCAATACTCCGCAGTAGACGGCCTGATCAACGAATGGCATCAGGTGCATCTGGCCGCCCTCGCGCGCGGCGGTGCAGGCCTGGTGATCGTCGAAGCAACCGCGGTTTCGCCTGAAGGCCGGATTACTCCGGGCTGCACCGGGATCTGGAATGACGAACTGGCTCAAGCGTTTGTCCCGGTCGTGCAGGCCATCAAGGCAGCAGGTTCAGTGCCCGGCATTCAGATTGCCCACGCAGGCCGCAAAGCCAGCGCCAACCGTCCATGGGAAGGAGATGATCACATCGCGGCTGATGATGCTCGCGGCTGGCAGACCATCGCGCCCTCCTCCATTGCCTTCGGCGCTCACCTGTCAAAACAGCCAACGGCCATGACGCTGGACGACATTGCCCGTGTTCGCGAGGATTTCGTCGCCGCAGCCCGTCGTGCCCGGGATGCCGGTTTTGAGTGGCTGGAACTGCACTTCGCTCACGGTTACCTGGCTCAGTCGTTCTTCTCCGAACACTCCAACCACCGTGAAGATGCCTACGGCGGCAGTTTTGAAAACCGCAGCCGTTTTCTACTGGAAACCCTGGCAGCCGTCCGTGAGGTCTGGCCAGAGCATCTGCCGCTGACCGCACGTTTTGGCGTGCTGGAATTTGATGGCCGCGACGAACAGACGCTGCTGGAATCCATCGAATTGACCCGCCAGTTCAAAGCGGCCGGCCTGGACATGCTGAGTGTCAGCATTGGCTTCTCCATTCCCGATGCCAACATTCCCTGGGCTCCAGCGTTCATGGGACCTATCGCCGAGCGTGTAAGGCGCGAGGCCGACATTCCGGTTTCGTCTGCATGGGGCTTTGGTTTCCCGGGCATCGCCGAGCAAGCGGTCAAAGACGGTCAGCTGGATCTGGTCATGGTCGGCAAGGCTCACCTGGCCAACCCGCACTGGGCTTATTTCGCGGCTAAAGAACTGGGCATTGATCGCGCGTCCTGGACATTGCCTGCGCCTTACGCTCACTGGCTTGAGCGCTACTAAGCGTCAATAATACTGGCGACAGGCTAAAAGCATAAAGGCGACCATGGTGTCGCCTTTATGCTTTTTAGCGGCTGAATGTCGTTATCTGGAATCGTTATCCCAGACCCAGCCCCACACTCCAGGCAAGTGAACAGCAACAGCGCTGGTGGGTACGGTTCGGGACAGTGCAGCACGTTGCAGCTCGGCGCGGTCATCGTAAAACGGCTTGGGGGCAACTTGCAGGCCGGTTGCCTGAGCGCTGTCCAACAAAATCTGCAGGTATTCCCGGGTATGCCGTGCGGTGTATCGATTCAGGTCATGAAAGGTCACCACAATCGGAATGGCGCCATCTACAGCGTGAAACTCACCGCTGGCAACACGCTCGCGCACTTCAGACATTTCCCTGAGCATGTGGGCACGTCGGCGCGGGCTGGCGTTGAAACCCCAGATTTTTCCGTCATTGGCGCTGATATCGGTCAACAGTACCTGCATCCCATGCCGCTGGTACGCGGCAAACGTACGCTGATCGTAGTTCCAGAACGGTGGGCGGAGTAACGTCGGCGGGCTGCCCATGGTTGACGCGATGATCGCGCTGCCCTGTTGCAGGGATTGTTCCAGTACTTCGTCACTCAGGGTGCGGTGGTTGGTGTGTCCGGGTGTGCCCGAATGAAACCCCAGGATATGCCCCGCAGCGGCTTCACGGCGCATAATTCTGCGACCACGGTCACTGTTGCCCGCGCGCGTGGCACCGGTCTGAACGAAGAAAACCGCTTTGATATCGTTCTGCACAGGGTTCTGCGCAAGACTGTGCAGCACTTGAATCGTCGGATTGGCCAGGCTGGATGCACTCGGACCATCATCGAAGGTCACAACAAAACGGATCGGCGCTTGCTGGCTCAAGCGTTCCCGGGTTTGCTGAGTCAGAGGAACAGGCGTTGCAATACACCCGACGAGCACCACTGACAGGATTAACCCGGACAAAACAGCACAGAGACTTCGCATTAACGGGGTATTCCGGGTGACGGAGGCGCGGGATGATGGCAAAGAAAGCGAGTGTATACGCAGGTCATTTAGCTGTGTAGTGCTGGAGCCTGTGCCACGTACGTTATCGCCTGGCCCCGGACATACCGAGGACAGGATCTGTAGGGGTGAGCTTGCTCGCGATAACGGTAGCCCTGTCAGTACATTACCGTCTGGGATGACGCCATCGCGAGCAAGATCACTCCCACAAGTGTATTCATTCAACCCGAATAATCGTGCCCGGTTCTGATCCAGTTCACAGGTCCATCCACTTATGCTTTATTTCATGACTCTGGTTGATTCCAATCGTGATAACTTTCCTGCCTGAATGGCTTTAACGGATGTTTTTGCCCTTTTCAGGCAGAGATGAACAAACCGACTGTCTGCAACTCGTCGATTTTTATAAAAAAATGAATTTTTTCGGGTTTGTTTTGTTCAGATATCGGGGAGCAACAAAATGGATCCACGTTGCTGTGCTTCCCGATTTTTAATGTATGAGGCTGAGGAAGGGAAAAATGACTCAATCACCGCAGTATGGGGAGTCCTCGCAAAACCAGGATCTGATCTTGATCGTCGAAGACGAACCGATGATCCGGGACTTTGTGCAGGAGATTCTGGAGTTCGAGGGCGGCTTCAGGACTGAGTCTGTGGAAAATGCCGATCAGGCGGTTGAGTATCTCGAGAAGCATGCGGCGGATGTCTCGCTACTGCTGACCGACGTACGCATGCCCGGCAGCATGGATGGCATTGCGTTGGCGAATATGGTTGCAACCAAATGGGGCATCCCCATAGTTGTTATGTCAGGGCATGGAACACCGGGTAGCGACCAGTTGCCTGCGGATGTTCTGTTTATCGCCAAACCCTGGACCATTTCCCAATTGCTTGATGGTGTCGACGAGACGCTAAGCGCCAGTAAAGCTCCACTGACCGTACCCGCCAGCGAGTCTCGCTGAAAAACGCAGCCTGAAATCCCCGAACTGCCTTTTAGATCTCAAAACCTTGAAGGCCGTTGCAAGACGTTAAATCATCTGCCAGCCAGTCGGCACCCCGCCCTTCAATCAACACGCCGAATGGCTGGCAGATGGTTTATTTAAAGTCCCGACTGCGTATATCCAGCCCGGTCAGCAACGGCGTCAAGTTGTATAGACGTTGAGCAATCAGGTGGCGCACGCCGCCCTGCGACTCCAGCCGACCAAACACCTGAAGCAATTGCGAGTCCACCAGCACCTTGCGCTGCCGTTCGGCCAGATCGCGCCAGACCACGACGTTAACCATTCCAAACTCGTCCTCAAGCGTCACGAAAGTTACCCCGCTGGCCGTTCCCGGGCGCTGGCGACCGACCACCAGCCCGGCAACGCTTAACGTGCGGCCATGTTCGAGGTCGAGCAGTTCTTTTGAGCTGCGAAACCGTTTGGCAGACAACTGTCGGCGCAACATCGCCAACGGATGTGGGCCCAGCGTGGTGCCAGTCGTGGCGTAATCAGCCATCAAGTCCTGGGCGACTGTCGGCAATGGCAATGCAACCTGCGTTTCCACGACACTGTGCTCCGGGCCGAACAAGGGGCGTTGTGCCTCAACACCCGCGACTTCCCAGCGGGCCCGATGACGATGCCCGATCAGGCCACGCAAGGCTCCGGCATCAGCCAGTTGCTCCAGCGCCCGAGCGTCCAGCCCCGCGCGCTGACTCAAGTCAGTCGCGTCCACTAAAGCACTTCGCGCTCTGGCCGCTTCAATCCGCTGGCCATCCTCTTCGCGAAAACCTCGAACCATGCGTAGCCCCATGCGTAATGCCAGGGAGCGGTTCCGGTCAGGATGATCTACAGGCTCAAGAGAGCAATCCCAGTTGCTATAGCGCACGTCGACCGGACGAATTTCGATGTGGTGACGACGCGCGTCTTGCAGGATTTGATCTGGACTGTAGAAGCCCATCGGCCAGCTGTTGATCAGCGCACAGGCAAAGGCCGCAGGTTCATGGCACTTCAACCAGCAACTGGCGTAAGTCAGCAAGGCAAAACTGGCGGCATGAGACTCCGGAAACCCGTAGCTGCCAAAGCCTTTGATCTGCTCGAAGATTCGCTGAATAAAGGCAGGCTCATAACCATTCGCAGTCATTCGCTCGGCGAGACGCACCCGATGTGGCTCCAACCCGCCGTGACGCTTCCAGGCGGCCATCGAGCGGCGTAATTCATCCGCCTCGCCGGGCGAATAGTCCGCAGCGATGATCGCCACCTCCATCACCTGCTCCTGAAACAACGGTACGCCCAGGGTACGCTTGAAGACTTTCTCCAGTCTGGGCGGATAGGTCACTTCCTCTTCGCCATTGCGCCTGCGCAGATAAGGATGAACCATATCGCCCTGAATCGGCCCCGGCCGGACAATGGCCACCTCGATTACCAGATCGTAAAACTCCCTGGGCTGCATACGGGGCAGCATCGCCATCTGCGCACGGGATTCAATCTGAAAAACGCCGATGGTGTCCGCACGACTGATCATTTCATAGGTGGTCGAATCGTCCACCGGAAGTGTCGCGAGGGTCCAGTCATTACCCCGATAACGGCGCACAAGATCAAAGGTGCGACGCAACGCGCTGAGCATGCCCAACGCCAGAATATCGACCTTGAGCAAGCCGACGGCGTCCAGATCGTCCTTGTCCCACTGGATGATGGTTCGATCAGCCATAGCGGCGTTTTCAACCGGCACCAGGGTGTTGAGCGGATGTTCGGAAATCACGAAACCACCGGGGTGCTGCGACAGATGCCGGGGAAAGCCAATCAGTTCGCCGGTCAGTGTCAGTACCCGATGTAGGATCGGCGTTTGCGGATCGAAACCGCTTTCACGCAGGCGCTCCGCCGATGGCAGCTCATCGCTCCAACTGCTGAAACAATCGGCCAGCGCATTGATCTGATCAGCCGGTAACCCCAGCACTCTGGCGACATCACGTACCGCGCCCGTGCCGTGGTAAGTACTCGCCACAGCCGTCAGCGCTGCCCTGCCCCGGCCATAGCGTTGAAATACGTACTGCAAGACTTCTTCACGACGCTCATGCTCGAAGTCCACATCGATATCCGGCGGCTCATTACGCTCCTTTGAAATGAAGCGCTCGAACAGCAGGTTGCTTTTTTCCGGGTTCAGTTCGGTGATACCCAATGCAAAGCAGACCACCGAGTTGGCCGCAGAGCCACGGCCCTGACAAAGGATGTGGCGGCTGCGAGCGAACTGGACGATGTCGTGAACCGTCAGAAAATAGCTGTCGAACTTCATCTCGCTGATAAGGCCCAGTTCCTTTTCGATCTGTGCCCTGGTTTCGACTGATGGCCCAAGTGGCCAACGTTTGCGCACACCTTCCTCGGTCTTTTCCCGCAACCACGAAGTGGACGTGTGCCCGGCTGGCACCAGTTCGTGGGGATACTCGTACTTCAACTGTTTCAAATCGAAGCAGCAGCGCCGGGCAATGCGTGCAGTTTCAGCCCGCAGAGCTTCAGGATAGAGCGCTGACAGAACTCCGGGCGAACGCAAATGACGCTCGCCATTGGCAAACAGATGATGACCTGCCTCGGCCACGGTAGTGTGATGGCGGATAGCGGTCATGGTGTCTTGCAAGGCCCGTCGACCCCGCGCGTGCATGTGCACGTCACCGCTGGCGACGGCTGGAATCTGCAGGGTTTGCGCCAGAGCCAGCAGTGTTTCCAGACGATGCCGATCATCGGGCCCACAATGCAACTCAACGGCTAGCCACAATACATCCGCAAAATGGCTGCTCAGCCACCGGCCTTGCTTTTCCAGGGCGCTGGCTGCCAGCTCGGTATCCGGAACCCACAACGCCAGCAGCCCTGGCATTGGCTGGCTGAAATCGTTACGAAAGAGTTGATATTGCCCCTTTTTGGCTCTGCGTCGGCCTACGGTGATCAACTGGCAAAGCGCCTGATAGCCCTGAAGGTTTTCCACCAGCAGAACAACCTTGGGGCCGTCAGCGATCTGTATTTCGCTACCGACGATCAAGGGTAATTCAGTTTTTTTCGCGGCCTGCCAGGCGCGGACGATTCCGGCGAGGGTGCACTCATCGGTGATCGCCAGTGCCGAATAGCCATGGGCTTTGGCGCGCTCGAACAGCTCTATGGCACTGGATGCCCCGCGCTGGAAACTGAAGTTCGACAGGCAGTGCAGTTCGGCATAGTGGTCGCTCATGCAAACCAGCCGTGCAGTAACAGGTCGCCTTGCGCGCCAACAGGACGATAAGCCCAGCCACGTTGTCCGCTGCGCGTTTCAACCAGAAAGTAATCGCGCCGCACATCGCCACCATCCCACCAACCCGATTCGATGCGCTCGGGGCCGGCAAGAATGCGCGTGCCTACGCCCTGTAACGGCTGCGGCTCAGGTAATAACCAACCCGGCCTGGGGACTGTGGGCGCATCGGGCCTGGCCTTGGTCAGCACGTTACGTTGCCATGCGCATTCAGGGCGATGGTCGGCATGCATCTGCAATGCATTGACCGAATCATCGCCCAATCTAGCCCGCAATCGTTCGCGCAGTTGCTCCCAGGGCAAAGCCTGTTGTGGGCGCTCATCGAAAAGCTCCCGATGGGCAGGCACAAAAGCTGGCAGATCCCGGGCCAGCAAGCGTACGGCCTTCACGGGTGATGTCACCTGGATTTGCTCAAGCCTGCCTCTGGCCAACTCAAACAGCATGCCCGCCTCACGCTCGGCACTGAGCAACCCGACAGGCACAACGCTGTCCGGCCCTTCGTTATGCTCAAGATACAGGCCAAAACGCTGCACGCCACTGTCACGCCCGGCGAGGAATGCGGCCAGATCGGCAATGAGGCGTTTGAGGGGAAACAGTAATGCCTGATGAGACTCCACATCGAAATTCAGCTCGATGCGCACGTCGAAATAATCCGGAGGCACATAACACTCCAGGGCAACCGGACGCTCGCCCAACAGTGAATCCAGATGCTGCAGGACATGCGCCGGGAAACGTCGGGCCAGGGTGTCGCGTGGCAAGCCCAATACCTGACGCAGGTTGCGTAAGCCCATACGGGACAGCGCTACGGCGACTTCACGACTCAGACCCACTCGATCCAGGGGCATTTGCTCAAGCTTCTGGCGTAGATCGCGGGGGCATGTAACGGCCAGTCCATCATGGGCATTGGCCAACATCCGCGCCGCCACGGGGTTGGGAGCGACGACGATGCGATGGCTGAAGCCCAGCGCGCTCAGCTCCTGGCGCAGTCGCGCTTCAAACACCGGCCATGGACCGAAAAGGCCCAGGCTGGACTCGATCTCCATCAGCAAAACCCGCGGATACTTCAAGCTGACCTGCGAGCTGAAACGATAGGCCCAGGCAGCCAATAACCGGTGCAGGCGTTCGGTCTCGGCAGGATCGTATTCGACCGTGGCGAAATCCCTGACCAGCACCTGCGCACTGGTCAGCGACTGACCGGAGCGCAGGCCAAGTGCTCGAGCCGCCGGGTTGATTGCTTGCAGGATGCGTCGCTGCGCACTACCGCTCACCAGCGCCAGTGCTTCATCAGGCTCGGAACGACGGCGCATGACGCCGTCCAGTGCCATTTGTGGCAGCAAGACACAGGCCCACAACATAGGCGAACCTCAGGCGTCAGTAGAGAACGGAATGGGAGAAGCCGGAGCCAGACCGCCACGGCATTTGAGTACACGTAATTGCTCAGGCCGGGTATCGATGGCGATTCGCAACGCTGCGGGTGACGGGTTGTGCAAGGCCGTCATGGGCCTACAGGCGAAAGCCAGGGTCTGCCCCGTCTCGGCGGCGACTTGCAAGCGGCGCAGGGCGCGATCATCCGCCTGACGTGGCCAGCACAACACAGCCCCGCAACTGCCAGAGCGCAGACATTGTTCGGCAGCCCACAACGCATCGCGATCACTGGCCTGGACCAGACTGACCTGACGCATGTCTATCCCGGCCGCAAGCCAGGCCTGGGGGTAAGGAATGTAAGGAGGCGCCACGAGCACCACACGTTCGCCGATCTCAGTCAGTCTTGCCAGCGTCGGCCAAAGCAGACGCAACTCGCCACTGCCATCGGCCGCGATCAGGATCTCGCTGAGTGCCGACGCTGGCCAGCCGCCCGCAGGCAAGACGTTGTCCAGCGCTGAATGGCCAGTAGGCTGCAAGCCGACGGGCGCTGCGGGCTGCCGACCTTTCCAGACCCGGCGCTCGTCGAGCAGCGCATCGAGACTGACCACGGCGCCCATCATGCACGCCTCACCAGACCACAGAACACACCCTCAATGGCGAAATCCTGATCTGCCTCTACCACGATGGGCGCATAGGCCGGATTGCGCGGCAGCAGAACAAAGGCATCGTGGCCCTTTTGCAGCCGCTTGATCGTCACTTCACCGTCGAGTCGTGCTACCACGATCTGACCGTCATGGGCATCGCTGCTGCGGTGTACGCCCACCAGGTCGCCGTCAAGGATGCCATCCTCGATCATCGAGTCTCCCTGAACACGCAGCAGGTAATCGGGAACGCGGGAGAAGGTACTGCGGTCCAGCAGCAAGGTATCGTGGTAGTCCACATCCGGCCCGATCGGCATGCCCGCAGCCACACGGCCCATGACAGGGATTTCCAGCAATTCGGGCCGCGGTGCGGACTGAATCAGGCGAATACCCCGAGCCTGATTGGGCATAACCTCGATCAGGCCCGCTTCGGTCAGGGCGATAATGTGTTTGCGGGCCACACTGCGCGAAGCAAAACCAAAGGCTTCGGAGATTTCGGCCAGGCTCGGGGATTGACCTTGCTGCGCGATACGGTCGCGGATGAAGGTCAGGATGGCGCTGCGTTTGGGAGATAATGTGCTCATGGAGCACATTTGTACTCCATTGCATTATCTGTGGCTAGAGCATTTGGTCGCCGAGTCTTGCGGCACTCGAAAAATCAGCTCGGGCAGCCCTCGGCACCGTTGTTCAGTCCTTGCTTGTAGTTCTCGTATTCCAGCGAAGCTTTGCCGTTAACCCATCTGAGGGTCAGGACCAGCACTGAATCGAAGTCATCACCGGTCCAGTCATCCAGAAGTTTGATTTTCTCTCCGGAAGCCTCTTCAGCCACCTTATTGATCAATTCGGGCAGATAGCCGTGGGACCAGGCCGTATAGATGGTTGCATCGTGATACTTGTCGCGCATCAACTCATCAGCCAGCGCGCCGGTGTCATTGGCACCGTAGTCAATATTGACTGGCAGACCCAGTTTGATGGCGCTCGGGCCAACCGTCATCAATGGCCGCAGGTAGCTATAGGAGAGATCACCCTCGCCCTCTTCTACATGACGGCTGGGGTTGGCGGCAAAAATGAAATTGGCTTTACCGAATTGTCGCGGCAGCAACTCGGACAGATCAATGGCGCGGTTCAGGCCCTGGCAATTGAGTTGCCCAAGCCCCATGGAAGGTTTCTCCGCATGGCGCATGAATACCAGTGTCTGAACACCATTCTTGGGTTCGGCATGTACGCCTTTGCCCAGGCTGAACAGTGCGATAGAGGATGCGACCAGTGCCGCGGGAACAAAAAGCCAGGCACAGCGGCGCTGAAACCGGCTGAGGATGGGGAATTTTGAAATTTTCATGGGTCTCTGATTCTGATGTGCAGTAGTGAGGTGCGTAGCGTGAAATGCTTCCCTGACCGGGTCAGCTACCCCGTGCAACTCCCTTTTTCGAGCACTCCGAAGCGTGTCCCTGATACGCCCCACAGCCTAACGCGCACATGTTTCGATCTTGTTGACGTGCCCGTAGGAGTCAAAATCGCCCCTAAGGTTTCACGGGAAGCCCTCAAAAGTCCGAGAAATCAAAGGATAAGGTGTCATTGAATGCGTGATTTCTCCCGAACAAAACACTGAGCCTGCTTCGGTCCTCTACTTGCGAAGCCCGCAAAATACGGCACTGAGCGCTACCGCCAGACCTGCCAGAGCATACACCCATACCGCCGATGTCACGGGTAACAATAATCCCGCCAACAATGGCCCAATGCCCGCGCCGATATCCCGCCAGACAGCATTGGCGGCCAATGCCTGTACGCGGTCAGGCCCGGGGTTGCGCTGTGCAACAAGCGTCGTCACCAGCGGCAGTTGCACGGCACGTAGAACCAGCACCCCGCCTGCGCCCAGTATCAACCAGTGAGAGCCGAATGCGATGAGTGCAAGACACGTCAACAGAGAGCAGACCACCAGCATGCGCACGGCGCCAAAGTGGTCCGCAGCACGCCCGCCAACAGGACTCAGTACCATCTCTGAAACATAACGCAGGGCGAGAAGAACGCCTGCCACGATAACGCCGTTCCCGCCCATCACGGTCTGTGCCTGTAAAGCGAGACTGAAGATAAACAAGCCGTCCAGCGCAACGCCTTCGATGAATGACCAGATGGCGACACTGTCCGGGGCTTTAAAGCGTCGACCCGCAGGAGCAGGCATGACATGCGGGCTGTCAGGCAACCCTCGTGCAAGCCACCAGCCGACAAGTGCAGCAACGGCCAGCAGCATGAAAATTACACGCGGGCCATACTCGATGCTGATCAGAGCACCCAACGGCAGCGCAATCATGGGGCCGATAGCGATAAATGCCCTTGAGCGCCCCGAGCGGTGTGCGGCACCCGCCAGTTCCGAAGTTGCCAGCACCTGGGTCGAAAGATTCATGGCTGCATAGGCGAGTCCCCACCCGAGACGCAGAATCAGTAGCCACCAGAAGCCTGAAATGAAGGCATTGCCCAAGGCACAAACAGCAGCCGTTGCTGCAGCCAGCATTACTGTGGGCCGATCACCATGACGTGCGTAAAAGCGCACCACGTAGCTGTACCCGAATATCCGCACCAGCCGATTGGCCGCCAACAGCACACCCGCTTGTGCGAGGCTGATACCAAAAGCCTGAACGTGCATGGGAAGTAACAGATACAGCAAAACATCGCTGGGTAGACACAGCGCCAGAACAATTGCGGAACGACGGGAAGCTACATCAACGGTGCGCGGAGCCGAAGCCATATCCAGAAAGATCCGGTTACAAAGCGGAGCCGCAGCATGCCGTCTCAAGACGGGTAATGACAACCCTGTGACGACGCAAATAGCTTTTTCTGTGCCAGCGAATAACCGAAAGAGCCTTTAGGAATAAGCAGCATGCTCCCCGTCAATTAATCAAAATATTTTTCCATTTACAGCAAAAAAATTCCTACGAGTATTCCGCAGGAGTGCTACTTTTGCTCTTCGTAAGGACTGTTCGGAAATGTTGCAGGAAGGCACGCCGGCTGACGTAAGAATTCTCTGATTCATACCCAGGCCACTCAGCTTTTGCTGCCGTCTCGACAGCTCCCTTGCCTCCCCATTTGAGCCATGCAATTGCTCGTTTGAAAGAGGTGGGCCTCATGAATAAAGTCACCTTCCCCAATGCTTGTCAGTTGATGCGCTGGTATTTCCATCCGGTGGGCTTTGAAGCCACGATGGACGCCCCTAGCAGCATGGTAGCCCGACTGTTTGACCGGGCCAGTGGCGAGACAGTCATCGCCGTGGCCGGTCTGCGTTGCGCAACCGTGATGAACGCGACCGAGGTGGAGCTGATTATTGAGGCCATTGAGGCAGAACTGGATTCGTTCGTGCCGTTGCGAGCTGTAGGGACCTGAATCACCTTAGTGAAAGCTTTTCCTATAAGTGCTGGCACTGCGCTGCAGTCAAGCATCGCCCCCACATAAAAACAGTGCTTTATCAATGAGATAGGGCCGATATCTAAACGCTTCCCTTATGAGCTCGCCGATCCTCGAAAAACGGCTTGTCTGCCGGTATCCGGTCCGAAGCCTTTGTCGTATTCACCCCTTCCTTCGCGCTGCCATCGATATACCAGTAGCAGTGCCGCACGGCCCGGGTGATCGCCACGTAGGCCAGACGCAGGACCTCGTCTTTCTGCGCATTGTCGAAAGCATCGGTATCTCCGGGATTGCCTAATCCGGCCTGACGATAAAGCTGATTCTTGTACGGCGAGTGAGTCAGATGCTGACAATCGCCCAGCAGGAATACTGCGTCAGCCTGCAGGCCTTTGGCGCTGTGATAAGTCAGTTGTTTAAAGCGACGCGATTGAGGCGGCAACGCATAATCTGCATTCACTAAAGCTTGTAACTTACTGGATAACAACGCTTTATCGCTGCTCTTTCGGTACAGCAACAGGATCGAATCGCCGTCGTTGTAGTGCTCGATCAAACGCTCGGCCAGGGCCTCGTCATCTCTCTCCAGCACCGTAACCGGTAGCAACTCCTGCGCCGCACCGCTGGCTTTGGCTTTCTTGCCCGCAATAGCAGGTGCCGCGCGCACGATGTGCTCGGCCGCATCAATGATGTGCTGATGACTGCGGTAATTGTCACTGAGCATGACCTTGGTGGTCGCAGGCGCAGGAAACTCCTTGGGAAACTCCATGAAGAATTTCGGTGAGCTGCCACGCCAGCCATAGATCGATTGCCAGTCATCCCCGACACACAGCAGCGAGGCATGCTGCGCGGTCCGCCCGATATGCAGATCAGACCCGCGACGCCGAATTTCACGCAAACAGGCGCGTACCCAGGAAACAATCTGCGGCGAGACGTCCTGAAACTCATCGATCATCAAATGGGCCAACGGCCTGAGCTGATGATCGCCCACCAGCTTGAGGTTTTCCGGCGAGTTCTCGCCAAACAGGGCGAACATCCGGTTATAGGTCATCACTGGCGGCGTCTGGGTCAGCAAGTGATTTTCGAAGGCCTTCCAGAACAAACTTAGCGCTTCAAAGAAATAGCGGTCGGGATCGTTATTGGCAAAGCTCATTTCGGCAACGGCTGCGGGCACATCCAGCCCCAGGTTTTCAATAAAGCCAGCCGCTGCAACAAAGCTGTCCAGCAACGGCGCGGCGCTCAGATCGCCCTTGACCTTGTAATCGAACCCCGGGCCGGCAACTGCTGCGCCTGACAAGGACTGCAACACACGGCTACCCGCTTCATAGTTATCCAGCCAGATCAAAGGCTTGCGGCAGAAAGCTTGAAACAACGTGCGCTTGATGACCCACTCCGCCCAGATCGGCAGCTTCGCCCCCGGGCGTTTCATCTGCTGGTCTTCGGAGGGATCAAAGCCGAGTACCACCCAGGCATCCAGCTCTGCGATATAGCCGTGCAGATGAAAGCCAAAGCCGTTGATCTCGACAGTCTGCCGCATGGGTTCGACGCCTTTGATGGGCCAGGCCCTGGCACGAATCCACAAGTCTTCGATGGTGTCGCACAGCTCTTCATCGCGTTTGGCCGACAACTCGGTGACCGTCACCCGTTTCTGTACATCGGGGTGGTCGCGCTCCAGCTCCTTGAGCTGCAGCGCCTGGCGGTACAGCGGTGCCATCACATCGCGAAAACGCTCGTTACTGGCATAAAGGTCGCGATAACAGAGATTCAGTTGCTGACGCTGAGCGTCATTGATGCGCAGATCAAAAGGATTGCTGTCCGCACCCTCCTCCAGTCCCGCCGTGGATTGAGCGCCGAGGTTTTCAAAAGCAGTGAGCTTCTCAAGGCCCGGCATGCTGCGCACCAGCGGCAGAATCCGCGAGTGAAAGGTACGCACCACGTCCCGCGCCTGCTTCTGGTCCAGACTCAGGCCCCAGCAGGCAAATATCTCGACCAGTTTATTGACGAAGTCCTTGCGCGACTCGCGGGTGAAGGTCACCACGGTCATGGAGTCCAGTTCGAAACCCAGGTAATGACTGAGCAGCAGGATGCGCAATACCAGCGAAGTCGACTTGCCCGCGCCCGCCCCGGCGATGACGTAAGTCGATGGCGTGTCACTGAAAATCATCTTCCACTGCGCAGCGCTGGGTTGCGCATGGGCGGGTAACTTCTGCCCGACGTCGGCTTTCATACGTTTCTTGATGTCGGCGCTCAGCGGCAGACGCCAGTCATCGAACAAATGATCATCGACTTTCGGCCCACGATGCTCATTCGGACGCGTGTCGCGGATCACCAGAACCTTGCGGCCCTCTTCGATACCGTCCAGGTGCCCCTCGGCGTAGCCCTCTTCGACACCTTGCAAGTGACCGTTGAGGTAACCGTCGGCATGGCCTTGAGTCCAGGACGGCGAATGTTGCGCACCCAGACGATTCAACCCGCGCCCCAACAGTCGCGAGAGCAGGCGTTTGATCAGAGACAGCTGGTTGGGTGGCGTCAGATCGGATTCGGTATGGGCGGGAACATCAACAGGCAGATTGTCTGGCACGCAGGCTCCAAGGCACAGGTAAAACAAAAGTCGCCTATGGTCGCGCGATTCGACTTTCAGCTCCAGTAAATGCTTTTCGATCAGTCAATTAGCCGATCAACTGCAGGTCAAGTAGAGAATAACTCGCATCCGAAATATCGAATTAACAGATAGCTTAAAGCGAGTATTTACGCTTTTTATCGATATTTATTTGATCAATCATGGCTGCCATCGATAACCGCACAACGTTCAGCAGCCCGGGCCTACCACCATGCCCGCTTCTGCACAGGAGGCCACACCATGCTGCAATTACGACCTTTCAACACTCTGGGCGGCGCCAACCACGGCTGGCTGGACGCACACCACCATTTCTCGTTCGCTGAATATTACGACCCAAAACGCATGAACTGGGGTCAACTGCGAGTCTGGAACGATGACGTGATTCAAGCCGGCACCGGCTTCCCGAAACATCCACACCGGGACATGGAAATCATCACCTACGTTCGTGAAGGTGCCATTACTCACGAAGACAGCCTTGGCAATAAAGGTCGAACCGAAGCAGGCGATGTACAGGTCATGAGTGCCGGGACCGGTGTCGCTCACAGCGAGTACAACCAGGAATCGACAGCGACCAAGATCTTCCAGATCTGGATCATGCCGAATGAAACCGGCGCAGCGCCTTCCTGGGGTGCCAAACCGTTTCCAAAAGGTGATCGCGAAGGTTTCGTGACCCTGGCAAGCGGCAAATCGGGTGATGACGTAAGCCTGCGCATTCGAGCAGATGCACGTCTGGTGGCCGCCAACCTGAAAGCCGGCGAAAGTGCCGAATACCAGATGGATGCCGGTCGACGCGCTTACCTGGTACCGGCGACCGGCAGCATTGAGGTCAATGGTTTACAAGCGAACGCCCGGGACGGCGTTGCCGTTGAAGACGAGCGCGTACTGCGAGTGACGGCTATCGAAGACAGCGAAATCGTACTGGTCGACGTGGCTTGAGTAATCGCTGCAAATGAAAAAGCCCGGACTCTCGCGAGTCCGGGCTTTTTTGTGGAAAACAACTTACTGAATTGACATGCATTTTCTGTAGGGGCGCCCCTGTCAGCCAGACGTCGTGCTGTCGTGCAGCGATCACGGACCCTGTAGGAGTGAGCTTGCTCGCGATAGCGGTAGACCTTTTGAGGAATTACCGTCTGGCCTGACGCTATCGCGAGCAAGCTCACTCCTACAGTCAGTGCCCGATGTTTACTTCGCCACAGCGCATTGTCAGGACACAGCGCCGCCCTCATTGATCCTGCAAGAGCGCACCGAGGTTACGAGGTGAGCTCCTACAAATTCAATTTGCATCAGGCAATCGCGGCATCCACCAGTACCTGAGCTTCTGCTACCAGACGCTTGAGGTGCTCTTCACCGATAAAACTCTCGGCATAGATCTTGTAGATGTCCTCGGTACCCGATGGCCGCGCTGCAAACCAGCCATTTCCAGTCATCACTTTCAAACCGCCAATCGCCTGATTATTGCCCGGTGCATGGCTGAGAACGCTCAGGATCGGCTCGCCCGCCAGTTCCGTTGACTTGACCTGATCCGGCGACAGTTTGCCCAGCGCCGCTTTCTGCTCAGGGCTGGCTTTGGCTTCAACGCGTGTCGAGAACGGCTCGCCCAGTTGCTCAGTCAGTGTCTGGTAAATTTCGCTGGGATCGCGACCTTTACGAGCAGTGATCTCTGCAGCCAAAAGCGCAGGAATCAGACCGTCCTTATCAGTGGTCCAGACCGTGCCGTCCTTGCGCAGGAACGACGCACCGGCGCTTTCTTCGCCGCCGAAACCCAGCGAACCATCGAACAGGCCTTCAGCAAAGAATTTGAAGCCGACTGGCACTTCGTACAGGCGACGACCAAGACGCGTAGCGACACGATCAATCATGCCGCTGCTGACCACGGTTTTGCCAACCGCTGCGTCCGCACGCCAGCCCGGACGGTTCTGGAACAGATAGTCGATAGAGACTGCCAGGTAATTGTTAGGAGCCAGCAGACCACCCGTTGGGGTTACGATCCCGTGGCGGTCGTGATCAGGATCGCAGGCAAATGCAACCTGATACTTGTCTTTCAGGCCAATCAGGCCTTGCATGGCAAAGTTGGATGACGGGTCCATACGAATGCGGCCGTCCCAGTCAACGCTCATGAAGCGGAACGTCGGATCGACGAACTGGTTGACGACATCCAGATTCAGACCGTAGTGCTCGCCAATAGCCGACCAGTAACGCACCCCGGCACCGCCCAACGGGTCCACGCCCAGGCGCAGACCTGCGTCGCGAATGGCGTCCATGTCGATGACGTTCTTCAGGTCAGCCACATAGGTATTCAAATAATCATGACGATGGGTGGTGTCGGCACGCAGTGCTCGTTCGTGAGTAATACGGCTGACGCCCTGAATTTTTTCCGCCAGCAGTTCATTGGCCTTGGCTTCAATCCACTTGGTGATATGGCTGTCTGCCGGACCGCCATTGGGAGGGTTGTACTTGAAGCCACCGCTTTCCGGCGGGTTGTGCGACGGCGTGATGACGATACCGTCTGCCAGGCCGGATGTGCGGCCACGGTTGTAGCAGATGATCGCGTGGGAAACCGCCGGGGTTGGCGTGTATTCGTCACCTTCGGAAATCATCACTTGCACACCATTGGCGGCAAGGACTTCCAGTGCGCTGGCAGCGGCCGGCGTGGACAAGGCGTGTGTATCAGCCCCCAGAAACAACGGTCCGTCGATGCCGTTGGCCTGACGGTACAGGCAAATCGCCTGACTGATCGCCAGAACGTGCCACTCGTTGAAGCTGAGTTCGAACGAGCTGCCACGGTGGCCGGAAGTGCCAAACGCTACGCGCTGGGTCGAAATCGATGCATCAGGCTGGCCGGTGTAATAAGCGGTAACCAGTCGCGGAATATCGACCAGCAACTGAGGCGGTGCCAGCTTGCCGGCGAAGGGACTGAGACTCATACAACCTCCATGAAAAGCAGAATAGAAATAATGCTGGCTGCTGTACGACACAAGAAAACGATCAGCGGCGCGGCAGTTTACTGGCAGTTGGACCTTGTTGCTCGGCTATCGATCCCTAAGTCGTTGAACGTTCATAGCTGCCACCAGCGCGGGAGTAACTGACGCACCTTCGGCTCGGCAAATCGATCATCGATCAGCATGACCACGCCTTGATCCTGCTGCCCTCGAATCACTCGCCCCGCCGCTTGCACGACCTTTTGCACCCCTGGGAAGAGGTAGGTGTAATCGTAGCCCGCGCCGAACAACACAGCCATGCGTTGCTTGATCTGCTCATTGACCGGGTTGAGTTGAGCCAGCCCCAGCGTCGCAATGAATGCACCGATCAATCGCGCGCCCGGCAAGTCGATGCCTTCGCCAAACGCGCCACCCAGTACGGCGAAGCCGATGCCCTGACTTTCCAGGGTGAAACGATCGAGAAAGCCCTGACGATCACTTTCGCTCATGCCTCGCGCCTGCTGCCAGATCGGGATTTTTGGATGGCTTTGCTGCATCAAATCCGCGACTTGCTGCTGATAATCAAAACTGCTGAAGAACGCCAGATAGTTGCCCGGTCGAGCCTGAAACTGTTCAGACAAAAGCTCCACGATGGGCGCCAGTGACGCCTGACGATGGGTGAATCGTGTGGAAATACGACTGATGATCTGCACGTCCAGCTGTTCGCGACTGAAAGGCGATTCCACATCAATCCACGCGGTATCCGTGGGTAAACCCAACAGATCAGCGTAATAGTGGCGCGGACTCAGGGTTGCCGAGAACAACACGCTGCTACGAGCTGCTGTAAGCCTGGGTCGAATGAAACGGGCAGGCACTACATTGCGCAGGCACAATCTGGAATAGCTGCGCTTGCTGCTCAGCGCCCTTTTGCTGATATCGAACACAAAATGCTCGTCGAACAACTCGGCGATGCGCACAAACGCAATCGCCTCAAAATAAAAGTTTTGCAGCGCGCCATTCATTGCATGAGGGTGATCATTGAAATAATCCCCCATGGATGCGACGCACAGGTTCAGGCTTTGCAGAAATTTGCCCGGGGTTTCGGCATAGGCCTGATACGGAGCAACCTGCTCCTTGTGCAGCGCATTCCATTCACGATTCAAGCGTTGCAGGGTTTTCTGCAACGCTTCGGGTGCCGTCTGGCGCAACGTGCTCAGGTTCTGCTGATCCAGGCTGGCGCTGTACATCTGCCTGGCTCGCTCGACCATGTTGTGGGCTTCGTCAACCAACACCGCAACGCGCCACTGATTGAACTGGCTGAGCCCGAACAACAAGCCGCTGAGATCGAAATAGTAGTTGTAGTCAGCAATCACCACGTCCGCCCAGCGCGCGATCTCCTGACTGAGGTAGTACGGGCAGACCTCATGAGCAAGTGCCACATCACGCATACCGGCCTGGTCCAGCCACGGAGCGTACAACGCAGCACTGCGCGCCGCCGGCAAACGGTCATAAAAACCCTTGGCCAGCGGGCAGGAATCGCCATTGCAGGCTTTATCCGGATGCTCGCAAGCCTTGTCCCGGGCGACCAGCTCCAGCACGCGCAATTTCAACTCCGGCGCACTCGTACGGATCACTCTCAACGCATCCAGCGCCAGCTTGCGGCCAGGCGTTTTGGCGGTCAGGAAGAACACTTTGTCCAGCTTCTGCGTCGGCGCAGCCTTGAGCATCGGAAACAAAGTGCCAATGGTTTTACCAATACCGGTGGGCGCCTGCGCCATCAGGCAACGACCGGTGCTGACTGCCCTGTAAACCGATTCCGCCAGATGACGCTGACCGGTACGGAAACTCCCGTGAGGAAATTTCAGCTGGCTCAACAGCTGATTACGCTCACTGGAGTGCTCCAGCTCCTGCTCTGCCCAGCGCAAAAATATGGCGCAATGTCGCTGAAAGAATGCCTGCAGAGTAGGCGCGGTAAAGCGCTCACGAATCAACGTTTCCTGTTCGGTGACAATGTTGAAATACACCAGTGCCAGGTTGACTTCGTCCAACTGCAATTGCTGGCAGAGCAGCCAGCCGTAGACCTTCACCTGCGCCCAGTGCAACTGCCGGTGATTGTCCGGCATCGTTGATAGTTCGCCGCGGTAAGTCTTGATCTCCTCCAACTGGTTCAGTGCCGGGTCATAAC
This sequence comes from Pseudomonas syringae group sp. J309-1, assembly GCF_032582135.1. Lineage (NCBI taxonomy): Bacteria > Pseudomonadati > Pseudomonadota > Gammaproteobacteria > Pseudomonadales > Pseudomonadaceae > Pseudomonas > Pseudomonas syringae group sp. J309-1. Next base: position 92,760 of record NZ_JAWHNU010000002.1, read on the forward strand.
CATCGGCCCGACCACTAATCCTCAGTTGCTGATATTCACCCGACAGTGAAACCTCTGACTGATAACCGGGGCCGCGTCGCGCCGCAACACTGCGATGCCCCGCGATGCCTTCCTGTGCAGTAGGACATGGCGTGAAACGAAGATCAAGGTCGCCTGCTTTGGCGGTGAACTCGCACAGCGCACGAACCGCGACAAGATAACGAGCCTGATCAGCGGGATCAGGCGCCAGGGAGCGCAGCTCTTGAGTGCTGATACCGTTTCCTGTTTCAGAACTGATGGATGAAGAAATGACGGTCACAACCTGAAATGCCGGTACTGGATGGGCATACAGATAACAGCACCGGTTATATCTGGCAAATACAAATGGATCGGCGGGGCCTGGATGATTCAGGTTATGCAAGGATCTTTGGGGATTGATCTATGCCCTGGCGCAGCGCAATTCCCCAAGCAAACACTGGACTGTAGGAGCTGCCGAAGGCTGCGATCGCGGTTTATCAGGAGAAATGCTTCGCAGCCTTCGGCAGCTCCCACGGGAAATGTATTTCAATCCAGCAGCTTGCATATTGTTTGACGAGAGCCGCCCCGGTGTCACTGACACCGCGCTGTCGCGCAGCAAACATTGGATCTGTAGGAGCGCACGAGCACCGCGAGGCCGCGATGGCGGTGTATCAGACAGGACGCAATCGCTGCCTCGCGATGCTCGTGAGCTCCTACAGAAAATCATTCCAGGTCAAGTGATTGCATTTTGTTTGATAGGAGCAGCTTCAGCCGCGAGAGCGTTTCGCGGCCAGGCGACCGCGCGGTCAACGCCCCGAAAGCACCTCAACGACATTGCTACCCGTTTGCGGGTCGACGGTCATGACCCCTCTCTTGTCAGGATCAGAGGCGCGCACCCGGGCAATGATGGAGGTCGGGTCGTTGAAATCCACGCGTTTTTTCCGGTACAGGCTCTGCAAGCCTTCAAGGGTCAGCCCGCTTATATCAACCAGCCATTGCAGAACCTGATCGGGTGCGGCCATCCCCTGCAAGGCTTTATGCAAGTCCGGCAAGGCGACCAGCATGCCGGGATGCAGGCGCCGCAGGAAACCCTCTAGCTCTCGCCCTTCATTGACGAAAGGCGAAAACAGCAGGCAAATCAGCTGTGCTTCGCTGACGCCAAAACCTTCCTGTGCAAACGTAGCTGCCAACTCGCGACGGGACGCAATGCCCTCCTCGCTGGCATAGGCGCTCATGGCCTGATCGATCAGGCGCTGAGGCATGCCTTTACGACGCATCATTGCTTTGGCCAGTTGCAAATACTCCTCGACCCCCTCGGCATAACTGCGTCCCTGGACATACTGCACTTTCAACCCGCGCATGTGCGCCATCAACAACGGGTTTGCGCAATCGGATTCACTGAAACTGAACGCCAGGTCCTCAAAGCGGAACCCCAGGAATTCGGTCAGCAGCTTCCAGTGCTCTTCGGCATTGCTGACGATCAGGTCAGAGATGGCAATGAATGCTGGCGCCCCTGCCTTGTTTGTAACGCTGACGGGAGCGATCAACTGATCCCCTGACTCATCATTGGCCCCGTACAGCTCCTGCTGATAGGACTGGCTGATACTGCCAACAACACTCAACATTGTGTTGAAATTCTGGTTTCCCGAATCGCTGAAACGATGCGCAGTGCCGGGCGCCAGGCGCATGACCCACGTGACGTACTGTTTTTGCTCCTTGCGCGAATCGCCACTCACCACCGCATCGACCCCGCCGCCCCAGGTGGTAGCCAGCTCAAAGAACTCGGCGATGCCCAGGTAACAGCTGTTGCAGAACGTGGTCCGGCCGTCCCCGGCAGACACATGACCATTGACCAGCATGTCCGAACGATTCTGCTCCCGTCCGGCACGGGACATGGGCACATCTGGCTCAAAGACTCTGACCACCTGATGGTCAACCTCCAGCAGTTCCACTCGAGGGTCGTCATGCAGAAACAGTGCTGAGTAGGTCCGCTGGATATTCTCCATGACTGCCGGTGTAATGCCGGCATGGCGCATGTTGGCGACACGCAGGTTGAAGGTGGCAGGTGCGCGCCCGGCAATGCTCAACTGGGCGGCTCGCAACAGCGCCACGGTATAGGCGCTGTCCTTGCCGCCACTGAAAGGCACCAGCACATTGAAACTTGAAATACGCTCAATGCCGCCTGCGGCCACAATCAATCGCTGAATCAGCAACTGCAGCGCCGTGCGCTCTGCTCGTCGAAAATAACCCAGCAGCCGCTGCAGCACTTGCTGATAGACGTAGTTCATCGCCTGTTCGTGAATGGAGCTCATGCTGATGCACTCCTTTGCATTCCCCAACGAAGTGCGTTGCAAGAAAGGAGTTTAAAATCGGACAGCCTTGAAAAATCATAATTGACCATGACTCATTCCCTGAGTGGTAAAAGCACCCAACTATTATCGATATTAATTTGGTAATTACAAGATGTGAAACAGGAATTAAAGAGGCGCGATTAGTGCGTTTAAGTTTGCACACATTAAACGTGTTAGTTTAATTTCCCGTTTATAAAATTCTATTATTGAGGTGCTTCATAGAGCCTTTGCGCAAGGCCGTCGTGCTGCAATGCTAGCCTTGAGGGCGTCAATTCAATCAGGAGTGCGTGTCTGGGCTGCCGCCTTCGCGAATGAATTCGCGCCCACAGAACATCGGGTTTCAAACCATGCACTTGCGAACTTGCGATAAACAGGTATTCAATCCCGGCAAGATGCGATAGATATCACACACTCAACCCCATAAGCATTGCCGCGCTCTCGCAGATTCGTTTAATAATTGCCAGCGCACACAAACAATAGGGCGCTGAATGTTTAAATGCTTTGAAATAACGTTCAGGTTACGGACTAAAGTCAAATGTCACACAGCAAAATGCCCTCCAGCGTGGAGGGCATTCAAGGGTGAAACAACCCGCCTGATCAGGCCTGAGGCTCTTCCACTTCCAGCACTGCACGGCCACCAATCGGGCAACCATCCATGTAGCGGTGCGCCTGAACCACATCACTGAACGCGAAAACCCGGGTTTTGAGGGGTTCCAGCACCCGATCGGCAGTCAGTTGATTGATGTCACGCAGCGCACGTTGCAGCGCCGCGTCATCCTGAGTGATCCCCAGTTCCGGCTTACCCGTGAAGTTACCCAGGCAATGTACGAAGAACTGAATGTTTTTCTGGAACGCTGCACAGGCCGGGAATGGCGTCTGATTACCGCCTTGCAGGCCGTACAGCACCAGGCTGCCGCGAGGCGCAAGCACATCACCCATGATCGACATCTGTGGACCGCCCAGACCGTCGAGCACGACATCGACACCGCGATTGTCCGTGTACTTGTTGACGGCCATCAGCAGGTCCTGCTCTTCGGTCACCACCACTTTGTCGGCGCCCAGAGACAACAGGTACTCGCGAGCGTCGTCGGTTTTGGTGACCGCGATCACTTTCAAACCCAATGCCTTGCCCAACTGCACAAACGAAGGTCCCGCACAGTGGCTGGCATCCGTGACCAACGCGGTTTGGCCCGGCTTGATTCGCGCCAGGTCAACATACGCGAAGTACGCCACCAGCAACGGCGTGTAGTGCACGCTGGCCTCAATAGGGGTCAAAACATCGGGATAACGCGTCAATGACGTACGCGGCATGACGATGGTTTCACCGTAAACCGGATGCTGATTCGGATCGGCCGCAGGGAAACTGGCAACCTTGTCACCGACCTTCAGATCATCGACGCCCTCACCCACTGCGGTGACAACACCGGCCATTTCCTGACCGATACCTGCGGGGAGCCGTGCCTGTGAAGGCGCCAGGTTCTGCCGCCATAGCACGTCGTACCAGCTGATACCGATCGCCTGGACACGTACCTGAACCTCGCCGGGTGCTGGCAACGCGACCGGATGCTCTTCGATCTTGAGCACCTCGGCTGGACCAAACTGATGAAAACGGATCGTGCGGGACATTTCGAACCTCGCCTAGAAAACCTTGATGCCATGAACTCTATCCGGGCTCTGCCGGTAACACTATCAGTGGCTATTAATAGTCGACATGTCTGTCATCGATTGTCATAGGTTTCGCATGGATATTCCCAGGCCAATCGTCAAACGCTCATGGGCGGCCATTGTTCGCATGTCAGCCGGACAATGCAACCCGCAGCATTGCCGGACGTCTGGCGCGCCGAAAATTTATGAATGCGCAAAGGTAGCGTTTGCTCGTACTATTCACGCCCGAGATGTGTCAGCTAGATCCACCCTGCTTCACCAGACAGCTGCAAGTGTTCCGCTGTTTGCACACCATCGCATTGATCAACGGCCGAGATCTCCCGCCATGAACCGCAACGACCTGCGTCGCGTCGACCTCAATTTGCTCATTGTCTTTGAAACCCTGATGCATGAGCGCAGCGTGACGCGTGCGGCCGAAAAGCTTTTTCTCGGCCAACCGGCGATCAGTGCTGCCCTGTCGCGCTTGCGTGGCCTGTTTGACGATCCGTTGTTTGTGCGCACAGGTCGCAGCATGGAGCCGACGGCTCGGGCAACAGAGATCTTCGCCCTGCTCTCGCCAGCCCTTGATTCGATTTCCACAGCCGTCAGCCGCGCTTCGGAGTTTGACCCGGCGACCAGCACCGCAGTCTTCCGCATCGGCCTCTCGGACGATGTCGAATTCGCCCTGCTGCCGTCCCTGCTCAAACGCCTGCGTTCCGAGTCACCGGGTATCGTGCTGGTCATCCGCCGGGTCAACTACATCCTGATGCCCGCACTGTTGGCGTCCGGCGAGATATCCATCGGCGTCAGCTATACCAGCGACCTGCCAGCCAACGCCAAACGCAAAGTCCTGCGCCGCAGCAAACCCATGCTGCTACGCGCCGACACCATGCCCGGCGCATTAAGCCTCGAAGACTTCTGCTCCCGCCCCCACGCACTGGTTTCGTTTGCAGGGGACTTGAGTGGTTTCATCGACGAACACCTCGAGAAGCTCGGCCACAAACGCCACGTCGTCCTCGCTGTCCCGCAGTTCAACGGCCTGGCCACCCTTCTCGCCGGTACCGACATCGTCGCCACAGTACCCGACTACGCGGCGGCTGTGCTGACTGCCGCTGGCGGAGTAAGAGCTGAGGCATTGCCTATCGAAACCCAGACCTTCGAACTGCACATGGCATGGCGTGGGTCGCAGGATAATGATCCGGGTGAAAGGTGGTTAAGGTCGCGGATTCAGATGTTTTTTGGGGATCCTGAGAGTCTTTAGGCCTAGTAGAACAGGCAGCTCTTCTGATCATTTTTGCCATTTCGTGGACCACCGAGCTTCATTCACTTCCGGTGGATTGCTACATTGGGGGCACATCTGAGGGCATGCTTTGGATGGTTTGAAAACGATGCCCCCAGCCTGAGGCTCAACAATCTTTGTCTCGAAAAGCACGCGCGAAAGTTCACTATCGCCGTTGAACGCTATCGGATCACCTCAGCTCAAATCCGCAGAGTGCTCATTGCCGTTGGAGCAGTCTGAGTGCTCATCGAGTCGCACCTCCTGTTGACGCAAACTCCCTTCGAGCTTCCATATCAGTGTCTAAATATCCATATTGATAAAATTCCGTTTGCCGGCATCAGGCGCCGCTTGAATGCGATATTGGCAGAGGATCCTGGAAAGGAACACTGTAATCCCGCACGGTTTCAATACCATCCAGCTCTAGCAGTTGCCCGTTGTTTAATTGCCAGTCATAGAAATCCGAGAAGTCCCGGCGCACCAGCGCGCGCAAGCTTTTGGCGATAAAGCCATGGGCGACCAGTAACAGGTTTTCTGACCCAGAACTTTCAATCAACTGCACTAACCCGCGGTGTGCCCTTGTGAAAGTCTGGGCTACTGACTCGCCATCGGGCGGCGCTAGATGCCATTGTCGAGTGATATTTTGCGCCCACAGGTCGGGGTAACGATGCCGGGCCTCAGTCTGGGTGAGACCTTCAAAAACACCCACATTTCGTTCACGAAAAGAGTCGATCATATGCAACGGCAGATTCAGGTGCTCGTTGATGATCTCGGCCGTTTGCCTCGCGCGCAGTAACGGCGATACGACAATGGCGTTGATTGATGAGGGTAACTCCAGTCGCAGACTCACCGCCTGAGCCCTGCCCCGCCTCATTCAGCTCAGGATCGAGCGAGCCAATATAACGATGCTGTGCATTGGCGTCCGTCTGCCCATGACGCGCGATGTACAACCGCATGATATTCCTCCGAAGCATGGAATAAATCTGTGCTATTGATCGCGCCGCTCGGCTATCAAGCCTGTCATTGCGGCAGGCTTGATAAAGACGACTAGAAGCGGAAAGCCACGCCCGTTGTCACATTGATCGGATCACCTGGATAGAAATTTGCCGAGTCCTGACCGTTTGCATCGTAGGCTGTATTCGCCGCCGTAGCGTAGCGTTCGTTGGTCAGGTTACGTGCGTCGACAAACACCTCCCACTTCTTGCTGGGTGCCTCATAGCCCAGTTTTGCGCCCCAGATGGTGTAGGACGGCGCGCTGAGACTATTGGCAAAGTCGACGTAGTAGCTGGAAGCGGCCCGGGCGTTGAGTTGCGCATAAAAGCCGCCGGTCTGCCGATACTGCAGTTCAGCCTGATAGACCTCACGTGGCAGGCTCGGCAGCTCGTTGTCGCCGAACTGGTCGTCGTTGCGATAGTGGAAGTCGTTCAACGTATAGGCCTGGCGCAGCGTGACGGTGTCACCATTCTGACCTTCCCAGAGCAACGCATTCAGCCCGGCTTCGATACCTTGATGAATCGTTTTGCTGCCGTTGGAGGTGGCGATGAGTTGGTCCTGAGTGGCACTGGCCTGACGCACGACCACCGATAGCAATTCCTTCTGGATCCATGACCGGTAAACCGTCAGGCTGCCATCGAAGATGCCATGCCCGCCACGAATACCGAATTCCACCGTATTGCCCTTCTGTGGTCGGACATCACGCAGGTAGGGCACACCGGTGCTGCCCAGTTGCCAGGTCACCGGTGGATCGATAGAACGGCTGACGTTACCGAACAGCTCGAACTCTGGGGTCAGCTGATAACGCAGGCCTATGCGCGGAGCGATTTCATTCTCGCTGTACTCGACGCCGTTGGGGAACTCGGTGGTGTTGGTGCCCGTGGTGTATTCGATTTCGGCTTTGCGCTTGATATTGATAAACGAAAGGCCGGTGGACAGCCATGTGCGCTCGCCGATCTGTAATTCATTGCCCAGGGAAAACACGGTATCCCGCGACCCGGTGTAATTGGTTTCCTGCTGCAGGGCTCCGGTGGCACGGCTATGGGCCTTCACGTCAGCCAGGTAGGAACGAGTAGTACTGAAGGTCGCCGTGCTATCACTAGGCAGGCCGAAGAAAGTGTCGCCGGTGCGCAGGTAGCGCAGGGTCAGGTTGATATCCTTGGAGCGCCAGTCCCCAGGCGAGGCGGAATAGCGCCAACCGTTCAGCAGCGGATAGTTGTTGTAGCCAAGACCGACCTCCAGCTTGGCATTATCATCAAAGGTATAGGTGGTCTTGCTGCCCAGCAACGTAGAACCATCCTTGCGTCGGCCAAAAGGCACTTCGTTGCTCTTGGGGTCATGCTTGAGCTGGTACTTGGTCAGTGTATTGCCCTGAGTCAGGGTTTCTTCCCTGTAACGCAAGAAGAACCGAGTCTCCAGCTTTGGATTAAACACATGCCCGAAGTTGGCGACGATGCCCTGCCCTTCGTTGGAAGTATTGTCCTGATACCCGTCTCGTTCGTTGTGCAATACGCTGACGTAGTAATCGCTGTCACCCACCACGCCACCGGTGCTCAGCTGCTGCTTGCGATAGCCGAAGCTGCCCACTTCGAATCGTGCATAGTTGCCCGGATCGGTTCGACCGGTCTTGCTGACAAAGTTGATAGCGCCCCCCAGGGACAACGCCGAATAATTGAACGCATTGGCGCCATAGAGCACTTCAGTGTGATCCACGGAGGCCATGTCCAGCATGTCCTCCTGGGTACCACCCGGCCCGGTCAGCGGCAAGCCGTCGTACAGAAATTTAATCCCCAGCACATACCCTTGGTAAAAGGTGTTAAGCCCTGAACCCCGTATCGAAATCTTGTTGGCGCCCGAACCGCTGGTAGCTTGGGCAAATACCCCCGGCTGTAACGCCAGTATGTCTTCGGCATTGGCCGCCCGACCCCGTTCGATCTCCCGGTTGTCCACTACGGCGGTTTGTCCCGCGACCTTCTTCAGTTCTTTTTCAGCCTTTTGAGCTTCAGTTGCCGCCGCGCCGGTAACCACCACCGTACTCAGTACCGGATTCTGGTTTTCCGACGGATCCTGCGCCGCGACCGAGGTGCCGTGGACCAACATCAAAAGAATGCCGAGACTGGAGGCGGTTGCCAGCGAATCAAGACGCAGAGCGCGATTATCAAACTTCTGCCACATCAATTAAATACCCTCGCAAGTTATTTTGGATGGAGCATCTATTTGTATAGTCGCGCTCTCAAAGGGATATTGCAGGGTTCGTGCCACTCGAAAACAACACTAAAACGGGTAATTTTTTATAAACAACCGCTGTTTACCGAAACACATTGCTGAAGTACTGACCGAAAAACAACAGTGAGTCACGACACTTATAATGTCCGGATTGCCACACAGATAAAAAACACAACATCCTTATCCCTATCAAGCAGTCGGTTTCTAGCCATCACACGTTCTAGAGCGTTACAGACGCTCAAGCACCTTGATCTAATCGATCAAGTTAACTCCAACTGTTGGCGTAGCAACACCCATTAGACAAAAATGCTTTTTCTCCACACTTGCACGCTTCATTACAATTGAAATATCGCGCTTGGCCGCGACGAAGAAGCTGGTATGGGTCTTGCTTTGGTTAAATAATCAGGAGACCGAAGTTTGGAGTTGTAAGTCTGCTGCATATTGATGACGAGGCATTTAATGTTTCGCTTAACGCCAGGAGTTATTAATGGCCAATGTCCAAAGCGCCAATGCACTGGATGTGCTGTGGCGTCCGGCACCGGGCGGCGAGCTGCTCGATCTGGGGCGCGTTTATCGCGGTCCTTTGGCGCTGTCGCGTCTGCACAGCACGCCGAAACGGATTTTGAGCCGTCGTGAAGCGGTGTTGCTGGGCGTGTTCGCCTTGGTGTTGCACGGCGCGGTCATTTATTGGGTCAACCAGAATCCGCCTGTTCAGCTGCCGGTAGCGCCCCCCGAAATTCCACCGATGACCATCGAGTTTTCCCAGCCAGCGCCACCGGTTGTTGAGCCCCCACCACCGCCGCCCGAGCCCATCGTGCAGCCGGTGGTCGAGGAACCACCACCGCCAGTGGAAGACGAACTCGCGGTCAAACCGCCACCGCCCAAGCCGATTCCAAAGCCTAAACCGGTCGTAAAACCTGTGCCCAAGCCGGTGGCCAAACCCGTTGAGCAACCGCCAGCACCAACGGCTCCGCCACAACCGGTTGCAGCCCCGGCACCGCCTGCGCCGCCGGCACCCAAACCGGTGACGCCAGCTTCCGCCAACGCCGGTTACCTGAAAAATCCGGCCCCGGAATACCCATCGCTGGCCATGCGTCGCGGTTGGGAAGGCACGGTGTTGTTGCGGGTGCATGTACTGGCCAGCGGCAAACCGGGCGAGATCCAGCTGCAGAAAAGCAGCGGTCGCGATCAGCTTGATGACGCCGCATTGGCCGCAGTGAAGCGCTGGAGTTTTGTGCCGGCCAAGCAGGGCGATGTTGCCCAGGACGGTTGGGTCAGCGTGCCCATCGATTTCAAGATTCGTTAACCCTTATTCGTTTGAATCTGCGAGCTACCTGAGCAAAAGGCGCATCGCTACACAACCTGTCTTGTTCAGAGACATGACTTTTTCAAAGAGAGCCGCGCCATGAACCTACTTGCTTCCCCCTTCGAATCTGTTGAACACGCGGTCATCTGGCTGCTGGTCCTGTTCTCCGTCGCCACATGGGGCCTGGCCCTGCTCAAGGGCGTGCAGTTCACCCGCCTGAAAAACCAGGATCGTAAATTCCACAAGCAGTTCTGGGCCGCCTCGAGCCTCGATTCCGCCGCGCAACTGGCTCAGGAACAACCGGGCGCAGCCGCCCGTGTAGCGTTGGCCGGTTATGCCGCCATTCAGGTGCCGGACGGCGCGCAAGCCACCGACCTGAGCCATGCGATCAATCATCAGGATCGTCTGGAACGGGCTCTGCGTCAGCAGATCGTCCGTGAGCGTCGCTCGCTGGAAACCGGTTTGGCGGTAGTTGCCAGTATCGGTAGCACCTCGCCGTTTATCGGTCTGTTCGGGACGGTCTGGGGCATCATGTCCGCCTTGAAAGGCATCAGCGCTGCGGGTTCGGCAAGCCTTGAAACCGTAGCAGGCCCTATCGGCGCAGCACTGGTTGCCACCGGCGTCGGTATCGCGGTCGCGGTACCTGCGGTGCTGGTTTACAACTACTTCCTGCGTCGCCTGAAACTGACCGCTGCTGACCTGGATGACTTCGCCCACGACTTCTACAGCCTGGCGCAAAAGAACTCGTTCCGTGTCCTGCTGCACCCGGTGCTGAACAAGTCCGGTTCAAGCCCGGTTGGACAGAAAGTGCTGGAGGCGTCCTGAGATGGCTTTCTCCACACAAGACAGCGATGAAGTGCTGAGCGAGATCAACGTCACTCCGCTGGTAGACGTGATGCTGGTGTTGCTGGTGGTGTTCATTGTCACCGCGCCACTGCTGACCAACTCGATCCCGATCAACCTTCCCAAGACTGAATCCGTTGCCCCGGTGGAGCAGAAAGACCCGTTGGTGGTGAGCATCGACGGGCAGGGCAAATTGTTCATCAATAAGGATGAGGTCCAGCCGGATCTGCTGGAAACCAACCTCAAGGCCGCCAGGGAAAAAGCCCCGGACGTGCGCGTGCAACTGCAGGCTGACGATGGCGTGAACTACGGGGAAGTGGCGCGCGCCATGGCGTCCATCGAGCGGGCAGGGATTACCAAATTGTCGGTGATCACCGCCAAGTGACTGGCTGAAAGCTATTCAAAAACTTCGTGGTTTTTACAGGCTGTTCCTTTGGCATGAGGGGCAGCCTGTTTTTTTATCAATGAGCGATGCAGTGCTTCAGGAAATGCCGAAGGCTGCGAATCACGGCGCGTCAGGAGTATCGCCTTCGCAGACTTCGGCAGCTCCAACAGGAAGCATCAAACGACCGCATCCCCCAACGCATCGCTGAACTGACGATTCCACAATCGAGAATATTGCCCGCCCAGACGCAGCAGCTCTTCGTGGCTGCCGTCTTCGATCACCCTGCCCTTGTCGAACACCAGAATCCGGTCCAAGTGGGCCACGGTAGACAGCCGGTGGGCCACCACGACCACCGTCTTGTCCTCCATGATTTCATCCAGCTTGTCCTGAATAAAACGTTCGGTGATCGAGTCCAGGCTAGAGGTCGCCTCGTCCATCACCAGAATCGGCGCGTTCTTGAGTAGCACCCGTGCGATGGCGATGCGTTGCCGTTGCCCACCGGACAACTTGACCCCTCGCTCCCCAACCAGTGACTCATAACCGTGCTCCATGCCCTCGATAAACTCACTGGCTCCGGCGCGGTGAATCGCTTCGGCAAACTCCTCAAGCGAAGCGTCCATCCGTCCATAGTGGATATTCTCGCGAATGCTACGGTGGAACAGGCCTGGTTCCTGGGGGATCAGGCCGATCTGCTGATGCAGGGAGTGCTGGGTAGCATCGCGAACATCCACACCGTCAATCAGCACCGCCCCTTGCTGTACATCGTACAAACGCAGCAGCAGGTTGAGTAAGGTGGATTTTCCCGAGCCCGAAGTCCCTACCAAGCCGACTTTCTGGCCCGCCGGAATCACCAGATTCAAACATTCGAAAATTGGCTTGTCGGCACCGTAGCTGAAGCCAACATCGCGGAATTCTATGTCGCCGCGTTTGATCTGCAAAGCTTTTGCATCAGGGCGGTCGATCACTTCGTGGGGCCGGATCAGGGTGCGGACCCCATTGGCGATATTTCCGGTCGCCTCGAAAAACTCGAGAAACCGTCGGGACAGGTTACCCACATCACTGATGATCAACAGCGACAGGCTGGTGGACATGACAAACGCGGCAATGTCGATCCGTTGTGTGCGCCAAAGATACAGGGCCATCAGCAGCATCCCCAGCTTGAGGACAACCCCGCAGCCGGTCTGGAACCAGCGAATCTTCTCCATGTACCACAGGGATTGATAGGCCGCAGCCACTTCCTTGTCGAGAAACTTGCCGAGATAGCTGTGCTCGAACGCATGGCGCGCGAACAGCCTGATGTTCGCCAGGTTGGACACCGCATCGACGACCTTGCCGGTGCTGGTGCTGCGAGCCGCCGAATACCGTTGCGCGAGTGGATGGCTGCGTCGCGCCAACACGTAACAGACCGCGATGAAGACTATCGACCAACCGGCCATGAACATCGCCAGCAGCGGCGAAGCGGTCCATAACAAAACCGTGGCCAGCGTAAGGGTCACCAGGAGCGGAATCAGGTCAAACAAAAGAATGCTCAGCGTCTGATTAACGCCCAGCGCGATTTCGAACACCCGGTGCGTCAGGGCGCCAGCGAACTCGTTGCTGATGAACCGGTGCGAATGTTGTTGCAGATAAGCAAACACCGCATGGGTGACAGTGCGTCGCTGTAACGGCAACACTTGGATGTGACAGCCTGCGGCGGCCCGGGTCAGCAAGACCTCCAGCACCAGGAGCCCGCTGAACAAGGTCAACGGCCACTGCAATACCTCAAATGCATGCTCGGTATCCAGGCCGCTGCTTACGGTGCGGGTGATCTGCCCCAGCCCCCATGGAATGAGAATGGTGCAAACCACGGCGGCGATCTGCAGCAGCAGAATCGCCCCATACCAGCCCTTAAAGCGACCGATAAAAAACACCACAAAGGGCGCAGGCTTGCTCGGCAGGTCCTTGACCTTCCACGTGTTCAAGTGCGGATCGCGTGGTGTGAAAGATAAAAAAGACCAAGTCATGACAGATGCAATTCCTGAATGACGCCTGTGGCCGCGCAGCTTTCAGGCAAAAAATGGGCACATCAGCTGCCCGGTTCAACAGATAGGTTCGAGAGGCTTGCGGTATCGAAATTCTGCCAGTACTCGACCACCCCGCGTGATGCTGCGTTGAGATCCGAGATAAGGATCAAGTCCTGCGGTACGGTAGAAATGGATGGCTCGTAGATTGTCGACAAGCACCCAAAGTGTGACGGCTCCGAAGTCCACGGCCGAAAGATACGAAACCGCCTCCAGCCAAAACTCGCGACCGACACCTGTCTCCCAGTATTCGGCGAGTACATACACGGTCGAGACGTCTCCCGTAATGTGCACCAGGGCCATGGCTCTGGCGTCGTCAGGCCGCGCGTCACGAATCATTGAGTACGTCCGGCATACACTGCCGAACCCGCCCTGGACGACAGCTTGAAAAACACCAGCCCGGACAAGGCAAATACTGCGCCGCCCAACCCCATGACCAACGCAATATCGCTTTGCGTGACATTGGCATGCCCGCGCAGGGACATCACCAAGCTCAGCAAGGCCGCAGCCATACCCACTGACAGGCTCATGGTCAGCTGAACGGTCATGGCTGACAGGCTGCTGGCACGGCTTGACTGTTCTGCCGGTACATCGGCGTAAGTCAGGGCACCCAGCGTGCTGTATTGCAGAGAGCGGATGATGCCACCGCCAAACAGCACCAGCACGACGATCCAGTACGGCGTAGACACTTCGAACATTGCACAGCCGAACATGCTCAGACCGGCGACGACGGCGTTAAAGATCAGCGTACGCTTGAAGCCGAAACGGCTGACGAATCCTACCGCCAGCAACTTCGCCAAGAACGCCCCCGCACCACCGGCAAAAGTCAGCAGCCCTGCCTCCAGTGGGTTAAGGCCGAAGCACAACTGAAACAAGAGAATGAGCAGAAAGGGCTGTGCGGAGCTGCCGATGCGCATCAGGTTCCCGCCCCAGAAACTGATATTGAAGGTCGGGATACGCAGCAGTGATAGATCGATCAACGGCTGTGCTGTACGCCGGGAATGTCGGATGTACAAACCACCACTGAACAATCCGACGCCGATCAGCAGCAACGCCCAATGACGCGCCAACAGGCCGTGGCCGAACGCCTCGAAGCCAAACACTAACCCGCCCAGACCCAGAGCGCTGAGCAACAGGCCGGGAACATCAAGTGGTTCTGCACGGGCACCGGGGTAATCCGGGATATGTCGTAGCACCAGCCAGATACCGAGCATCCCGATCGGCACATTGATCAGGAAAATCCAGTGCCATGACAGGAACGTCACCAGCAGTCCACCCAGCGGAGGGCCCACCACCGGGCCGATCAAGGCCGGGATCGTCAGGTAGGACATCGCCCGCAGCAGGTTTTCCCGCGCGGACCAGCGCAACAGAATCACCTGCCCCACCGGCACCATCATCGCTCCGGCTGCCCCTTGGACCATCCGCGCCAGCGACAACTGCAGCAACGAGCCCGCACAAGCACAAACCACCGAAGCCAGGGTGAAGAGCACGATGGCACTGACGAACACCCGTCGTGGTCCGAAGCGATCTGCCGCCCAGCCGCTGACCGGCACGAACAGCGCGACCGCCAGCAAGTACAGCGAAACCACCAGATTCATGCGCACGCTAGACTCAGCGAAATCCTCTGCCATCTGCGGTAACGCTGTCAGCACGGCCGTCGCGTCAATCAACTCCATGAACAACGCGCAACCGATAATCATCGGCACGCGCCTCAGATTATCCTCGGTGCCCTCGCTCAAACGGCTGGAGGCTGATGAGTTGGCCTGTGATAAACCAGCGTGTCGCAGAGCCCGAATTTCTCCGACCTGCGCGCCCCCACGATCCTCTGTGTGCATGTAAATCCCACGACCTCAGCCAGGCGCTGGCTGGCAAAATTGGCCGACGAAGTCGTCAGCCGTAAGGGTGCCTGATCCAGATGCACGACCAGCGCTCTAAGCGCCTCGCGCATCAAGCCGTTCCCCGCGTAAGCCTGATGTACCCAGTAGCCCACTTCGAAACCATCCGCCTCATTGTCTTCGGGCGTCAGGCCGATACAGCCGACCACGGTCGGACTGCACTGGCGAAGCAGCAGAAAGTAACGCTTTTCCTGACCACTCAGGACCAGTCCGTCCCTGCCCCTCTCCAGGCTTTCGCGAGTTTCGTCAACAGACCAGTGCGGTTTGCTCCACGTCAGAAAGTCATGATGCAAGGCGTAACTGGCGTTCAAAGCATCCGCCAGTGGCTGGGCCAGTTCAGGTGAAGGCTGAACCAGCACCAGGCGCAGGGTTTCAACGTGCTGCGGCAGTTCAAAGGCTGCCATGCTTAAAACAGGCCCGACGTTGGCGGCGAAGTCCCTTTGAGTTGCCAGGCACCGACCGCTGCGGCTTTCCATTGACGGGGATTGTGGTTGGCCACGGTGCGAGCGTTTCGCCAGTGGCGATCAAGGTTATGAGCGCGGGCCGTAGTCGACGCGCCGCCTACATCAAACACCAGCTCGGCGGCCTTGAGCGCAGCCTCGGCGGCAATGTACTGCGCCTGCGCCACATCGACGGCTGCCTGATCCACGGCCTGCGGGTCCAGACCACCTGCCCACGCCCGGTCGATGGATTGGGCAGCATGCAAGACCACCGCCTGGGCGGTGAATGCCCGAGCGGAAATATCACCGACGCTCAGCTCCACGTAGGGGTCATCCACCGAGCGAGTAGCCGTGCTGTGTTTGATCGGCCGCGCATGCTCATTGGCAAACACAACGGCATCGTTTAAGGCATTACGGGCAATACCGGCCTCGACAGCGGCCAGGAACAACTGCAAAAACGGCGTAACGATGGTGCGCTGGCCTTCTTCCACCGTTCGGGTGCGGATTTCATCGGCTTTGACCAGTACGCTATGCAGATGCGTCGTGCCACTGGCCGTTAAACGCTGACCCATGGCATCGAAATCGTCCAGCAGCTCCAGGCCCTGGCGATCGCGAGGCAGGATGAAAGACACCGGCTGATCGTCCTCGTCCAGCGCCACCGCGCTGACCCAATCGGCATACAACGAACCGGTGCTGTAATACTTGCTGCCTGTGGCCCGATAATCTGCCCCGTCGCGCACAATGCGCGCACTGATCGAGCCGTTGGCGCCGCCCACCTCCCAACCCGCGTTGCCCACCACTGCGCCTTGCAGATAGCGCTCGAACCAGCGCTCACGCTCACCCTCCGCGCCCTCGGCCTGCGAAGCCAGCAATCCTTCGACAAAGCCGAAACCTGGTCGCAGCGCCTGGGCCACGTTGGAATCGGCCGAGGCGATACGGATCAGTAAGGCAATCACATCCTCCACGGAGCCACCCGCGCCACCAAACCGGGTCGGAATTCTGCAGGTAAACAAACCTGCTTTGGCAATTTGCGCGACAGCCTCATAGGGCAACTGCCGATCACGCTCACGCTGCGCGGCGCCCTTGGCGATATCCGGTAGCAGACGGTCGGCCCGGGCATTGAGCTCTTGCACCGACGCGATGGCTCTTTCAGGTACAGCAGACAACTTGCTCATGGCAATTCCTTGTTCAAGATGCGAACTTAAATAGCGATTTTCCACAGCCGGGATTCATCAAACAGCCACGCCGTGTTTTCAGATTCCAGCGGCGGCACGACCAGTTTGGTTTCGGCCCCAGGCAGACGCGGCACAGCGCCCAGCAATCGGCGGGTGTATTCATGTTGTGGACGCTCGAAGAGGGTTTCGACGTCTGCGCTCTCGACCACCTTGCCGTGGCGCATCACCAGCACTTCGTCACTGACGTGGCGAATAACTCCCAGGTCGTGGGAGATGAACAGGTACGCCAGCCCCAACGAGGTCTGCAGGTCCGCCAGGAGATCCAGCACCTGGGCTTGTACCGAAACATCCAGCGCCGACACCGGCTCATCACAAATAATGATTTTCGGATCACTGGCAATTGCCCGGGCAATGGCGACCCGCTGACGCTGCCCACCCGAGAGCTGCAACGGCCGTCGTGCCGCCAGCTCCGCAGGCAGGCGCACCTGGCTCAATAATTGGCTGATCCTTGCCGGTTGTTGCGCAGCAGCGATACCGGCCACATCCAGCGCATCAGCCAGAATCTGCCCGACACTCCAGCGTGGATCGAAAGAACTCAACGGGTCCTGATAGATAACGCTGATGTCGCGCCGATACAAACGCCGCTGCTTCTCTTCGACCTGATCATTACCGACACCGGCCCAGGGTTGATCGAGGAACGTCACCTGCCCCGCATCGGGCTGCAGCAGACCGAGCACGATCCGCGCGACAGTGGTCTTGCCTGAGCCCGATTCACCCACGATGCCCAGGGTGCGCCCCGCTCGCAGTTCGAAACTCACATCATCGACCACCTGCCGCGACTGATCGTCCGGGCCGACATAGCGCTTGCCCAGTCGATACGCCTGCAACAGCACGGGTGAATCGCGCCCCGGCCGTGGCTGCGTGGAGACAATCCCACGCTCCGGAGACAGTCGCGTACCGCGTACATGCTCGCCCGGTACGGCATCAAGCAAGGCCCGGGTATAGGGGTGGCGCGGCTCACGCAAGACCTGCTCCATCGGGCCTTGTTCCACCACCTCGCCATGACGCAGCACCAGCACTTCATCGGCCAGTTGCGCCACCACGGCAAGGTCATGGCTGATAATCAGCAACGAGTCGCCCCGTGCCTTGATCTCTTGCAACACTTCGAGAATCTGCGCCTGCACCGTGGCATCCAGCGCCGTGGTCGGTTCATCCGCAATCACCAGACCGGGGCTCAACGCCAAGGCACTGGCAATCAGCGCCCGTTGACGCAGGCCGCCGGACAGTTGATCAGGGCGCTGACGGGCACGCAGCCGGGGTTCAGGAACACCGACCTTTTCCAGCAACTCAACTACGCGTTCAGCGCGCGTGTGTCGGTCGCCCCAACCGTGGGTCCTGAGCACTTCGAGGATTTCCTTGCCCACCGGCCGCAATGGGTCCAGCGACACCAATGCATCCTGCAACACGAAACCAATGCCCTTGCCGCGTAAACCTCGCCAGCCGCGCTCGGACAACCCCAGCAGATCCTGCCCACCATAACTGAGGCTGCGCGCAGTGACTTTTGCACCCGCCCCGGCCAGACCAATCAGGCTACGGGCGGTGACACTCTTGCCAGAACCCGACTCGCCGACCAGCGCCAGGGTCCTGCCCGGCGCCAGGGTAAATGACAGGTTGCGCACGACCGATTGACCGGCAAACTCAATGGAAAGGTCTTCGACGATCAGGTGTTTGTCGCTCATGAGAGGCGGCCCTCCAGGCGTTGTTGCAGGTAGCGGCCAGCCACCGTGGTCGACAGCGTGGTCAGCACAATGAACAACCCTGGAAAGAACGTGAGCCACCAGGCGTTGGCGATGAAATCGCGACCCATGGACAACATGGTTCCCCACTCCGGCGCAGGCGGTCGTGCGCCAAGACCGAGGAAGCTCAGAGCAGACGCCCAGACAATCGCCTGCCCGACGCCCATGGTCAGGGTGACGATCAGCGGGCGCATGGCGTTGGGTAGAAGTTGCCGGGTAATGATCCGCAGAGGCGGATGCCCGAGCGCCTTGGCGGACTCGATATACCCCGCGTTACGCACCGCCAGTACCTGGCCGCGCACCATGCGCGCATAGCCAGGCGCCCCGCCCAACCCGGTGGCGACAATCAACGGCCCGATGCCGCTGCCGAAGATCGCCACGAACAACAGGGCGAGGATCAAGCTTGGGAAGGCGAAGAGAATTTCCAGCGACCAGTTGACGCCCCGGTCCAGATACGCACCTCCGAGCCCACCCAGCAAACCCAGCACAATCGCGATGGACATCGCCAACGCCGTGGCCGCCAGGCCGATGAACAGCGACTGGCGCGTGCCATGGATCACCCGGGAAAAAATATCCCGCCCGGACTGATCAGTGCCGAACCAGTGCGCCCAACCGGGAGGATGGAAGGCATCGTGAGGCACGATGGCCAGTGGGTCGCTGTGGGCAAACAGCTGCGGCAACAGCGTCGCCAGAATCAGAAAACCCAGAAAGCTCACCGCCAGCAGCGGCCCGAGACGGACTTTACGCGGCGCGCGTTGCACACGAATGCCGGGCAGTGTTGTTTCAAGCGTCAATTCGCTCATGCCGCACTCCTCTCTTGGCGTGGGTCGACCCACAGGTACAGCAGGTCGACGAGAATGTTGGCCAGCACATAACCGGCGGCGACCACCAGGCTGATACCGATGGTGAGCGGCAAATCCTGAGCCTGCACGGCCTGGTACAACTGACGGCCCAAGCCTTTGCGGGAAAAGATCACTTCAATCACCACCGCGCCGCTGATCAAGGCGCCGATGGCCCAGCCGGACAGGGAGATACCGGGCAACACGGCGTGGCGTAACGCATGCTTGAAACGCACTGCCGTGTCACTCAAACCTCGGGTTCGAGCGGTCAGGACAAAGGGTTGATCGAGGGTCAACTCCAGCGATTCACGAGTCACCTGAGCAATAAACCCAGCCAGTGGAATCGCCAGCGCCAGTGACGGCAACACCAGGGTGCGCCAGCCGTCGCTGCCCGCCGGCGGGAACAATCTGAGGCCAAAAGCAAACACCGCCAGCAGCAGGATGCCCAGCCAGAAATGCGGCAACGCCGCAGACAGGGTTTCGGCCAGCGAAGCGAGGCTCGACACCCAACGCTGGCGGCCCGCCGTCAACACGGTCAGGGCCAGCACCAGTATCCAGGCCAGCACCAGCGAGGTGAGTGTCAGCTCCAGCGTGGGCCAGGATTGCTCAGCGAGCACCCGCGTGACCGGCAAATGCTGGGAATAGGAAACCCCCAGATCCCCCTGAACCAAACGCCCCAGATACAAGCCATACTGAACCGCCAGCGGTTTGTCCAGGCCGTACTCACGGGTGGCCTCGGCGATAGTTTCCGCCGTCGGGTTACCGCTGGGGCCACCAAGAATCGCCAGCACCGGGTCACCGGGCATCAGACGCAAGGCGAAAAACGTCAGGGTTGCCACTGCCCATAGCACCAATACACCGCCTGCCAGCCGCCACAAGGCACGGCGCCTCAGGCGAGTCAGACGTTCCCGGCGCGGGTTGGGCAGTTCATTGACAAGGGATGCATTCGTCATTTGTTCACCCATGCGTCATAGAGGTAGGTCACCGCCAGAGATGGCTCCAGGCGCACGCCCTGGGTAGTCTTGTAGATGCCCAGGCGTGTGCTTTGCGGATAGGTGGTCAGTTGCAGGTATTGGCGCGAAGCAATCTGCTGCGCCTGGTAATACAACGCGCGACGTTGCTCGGCGTCCTGCGTGGTCAGCGCCTGCTGGATGATCCCGTCGAACGTCTTGTCGCTGAATCCGGCGGTGTTCTGGTGATAGCCGCCCACCCCGGCGGGCTGAACGAACTCGGAGCTGAAAATGATCCGCAGCACGTCAGCGGTGTTGGTGTTCCAGTAGCCCAGACGGATGTCGTAATCCCAGTCAGCCTGACGCTTGGTCGCCAGCACGTCGCTCATCTGGTCGACGATCAGCTCAAAGCCTGCCTGGCGCGTCGTCGCCTGCACCTGCTCCCACAGGGTGTATTCCGAAGGTGGCGTGCGGTTGCCCATCACCACATGCACCTGCAGGCGCCTCCCGTCCTTGACTCTGTAACCGTCGCCGTCGCGTTGAGTCCAGCCTGCCTGATCGAGCAATTGCGCGGATTTGGCAGGATCGTAATCCTGGGCATGCTGGAAGTCGGGGCTGTAGAAACGCGTTGCCGGGCTCAACGGCCCGCCCGCGCGTGGGAACTCGTTGAAATAAACACTCTTCAACGCCCCGTCGATATCGGCGCTGCGTACAAATGCTTCGCGCACCTTCAGATCATTGAACGGTGCGCGGGTAATGTTCAGCGTTCCGTTGGTAGGGTTACCCGGCCGCTGGGCGATGATCAGGGTCAGGTCCGGATTGCGGCGGGCCGCCTCGTGGGATTCCGGTGGCAAGGCCTCAATCACATCCACTTCACCGGCCTGCAACGACGCGAAGCGAACGGAAGGCTCCTGAATGAACTTCCAAACGATCCGCTCCAGCCACGCCCGGCCTTGATGTTTGGCAGTCGGCGGCGCCCAGTTGTAGTCCGGGTTGCGCACCAGTTCCACCTGGCTCTGGCGATCCCAGCGCACCACCTTGAATGGGCCACTGCCCACCGGGCTTTCGCAGTTCACATCACGGGATCGCTGCAACGCGGTCGGCGATTGAATGCCGAGAAAACCTTGAGCCAACACTTCAAGAAACGCCGCATACGGCGTCGCTAGATGCACCACTGCCGTGTAGTCATCAAGCACTTCAGTGCTGCGGTACTGGCGGATATATCCGCCCGCCGTACTGGACTGGGTTTTCGGGTTGGCCATGTGATCGAGGTTAGCTTTCACCGCCGCGGCCGTGAACGGCGTGCCGTCAGTGAAGTGCACGTCATTGCGCAGATGGAAGGTGTAAGCCAGACCATCGGCGGAAACTTCCCAGCTCTTGGCGAGCCAAGGCCCGATGCGCCCATCGGCATCCATCGACACCAGCGAGTCCAGGTACTGTTGCGCTACGAACACTTGCGGCATGTCCCCGCCCACATGGGGGTCCAGGCAAGTGGGTTCGCGGTCAGTGGCGTAGACCAGCGTGCCGCCACTGACCGGTTGATCACTGCGCGCGGCTGTCGATGCACTCTGATTGCAGCCCATCAACAGACTGCAGACCGCCACAATGCCAACCATCGGTTTGATGTTGGGCAGCGACCTGGATCGTCTGCCGTTAAGTCGCAAATACGGGTCACGTTCTCGCATGGATCCTGATGCCTTTAGTCCGGGAATAGACCTATTGCACAAGGCATGCCGGGTTTTTCGCGCAGTAAACACGGGGGTTGGCAGGGTGTTGCAACTGTCTGAAACGACAATGTGTGCAGGTGCTGTTGGTTAGGCAACAGATAGGATGTGTGACGCACCTGTTGGAGCTAGGCTTGCCCGCGAAGAACGATAACGCGCTATGTCTGGCAAACCTTGATTCAGCCGTTACGGTGTATCAGGGATAGAATTGAGCAACACCCGATACCGCACCAACGGTAACGGCTCGCCCTGCTCCACTACGATCACTTGCGTTCGCGGCTCAACGACAAAACCTGCAGCCTGATAAAAACCGATAGCCCGATCATTGCCCTGAAGCACCCGGACGGTGGCAGCGGTGTAACCCGCATTGATCAACAATTGACGCACATGCCGCCAGAGCCGTGTCCCGATTCCTTGCGACCAGACCTTCGGCAGTAAATTGATCGCTCGTAACTCTGCGGTAGTGCTTATAGCCTCGGCATCACGGCTGCTGCCGAAAGAAGCCCAAGCTACCAACTGGCCGTTCTGCTCCACCACCTGTACTGACATCTTATCAGTGGCGATGGCATCCGCGAGTACTTGTGCACGTCGATCAATGTCGTTGGCCAACCCGGCCAAATAGCCTGCCGACAACAGATCGCGGTAAGTCGCCTGCCAGGTCAATAGATGGATCTGCGCCAACTGCGGAGCATCATCAATACGTGCAGATCGAAGTTTGATCTCGGCAAAGGGCCTTGCCGAGTCTGAAGACGGGGGTAAATAACTCAAACTGCCCCCGGAAAACGCAACGGTAATGCCGGTTGACGCAAGGCAGCAGGATCACGATAACGCGCGCCGAAATGATCATTAGGCAAGCGTGCCTGCCCCGCCCCGAACAACCGCTCACGCAAGGTCTCGCCTTCGACATAGCGCTCGCGAAAACGACCGCGACGGCGCAGCTCGGGGATCACCAGCTCGATGAAGTCGCGTGCTGTTTCGAAGGAAAGGTACTGGCGCAGATTGATCCCGTCGATGCCGTCCACATCCAGCCACTTTTCGATTTCATCAGCGACCACCTCAGGCGTGCCCGCGACGAAAAAGCGCTCTCGGTCGAAGCCTTCCAATTGCGCCAACACCGTCCCGACGGTCGCTTCGGGTTTGTAGCGCTGCAAACTCTGCCAGCCTTTGACTTGGCGGATGATTAAATCGCTGATCAATGCATCCCTGGGGTAGGCCGTCAAATCCACCGCCGATTGCGCATGAGCCAGGGAGGCTTCAACACTCATCAACTTGCGATAGTTGTCGAGCTTCTTACTGACTTCCTCATCCGTTCGACCGACGATCACCCCTGCCATGACAACGAACTTTATGCCCGCAGGGTCTCGCTCATGGGCAACTGCCTTTTGCCGCATGGCCTGAATGTTGGACCGTACTGCAGCACTATCCGCCCCGCCGGTGAACACCACCTCGGCGTGCCGCCCGGCGAACTCGATGCCGGCCGGTGAGCCGGTGGCCTGGAACAGCACCGGAGTGCGCTGCCGCGAAGGCTGGCACAGGTGCGGGCCGGCCACTTTGAAGTGCTGGCCCACATGATCGATATAGCGCACCTTGTCGGGGTCAGTGTAGATACGCTGCTGACGATCCTGAATCACGGCGTCATCGTCCCAGGAACCCTCCCACAATTTGTAGAGCACATCCAGGTACTCATCGGCGATCTCGTATCGATGGTCGTGAACCACCTCGGTGTCATGGCCGAAATTGCGCGCGGCATTGGGCAGGTAGGAGGTGACGATGTTCCAGCCGACCCGGCCCTTGGTCAGGTGATCGAGTGTGCTCATGCGTCGGGCAAAGGCAAACGGCGGCTCGTAAGTGGTGGAAAAGGTCGCGCCGAAGCCAAGGTTTTTAGTAACCGTAGCCATCGCGGGGATCACCAGCAACGGGTCATTACTGGGGATTTGCATGCCCTCACGCAAGGCCGTTTCAGGGCCGTCACGGTAGCGATCGTAGGTGCCGATCACATCAGCGAGAAACACCCCGTCGAAGGTACCGTACTCCAGCAATTGAGCCAGTTCGGTCCAGTAGTCCAGGTCATTGAAGCGGTGTCGGTTGTTCTCAGGATGCACCCACAAACCGTGGACGATATGGCTTACGCAATTCATTTCAAACAGATTGACGTGCAGTTGCTTGGGCACTGAAGACACTCCTTTGTGAACAGCATTCGCGAGGGCTTCAGATCGCCACTTGCAGATAGAACTCCGGCGCCGCAACCTCGGCTTCGAGAGTTGGAATCGCGTTGATCAGGGCTCGGGTGTAGGCATGCGCCGGACGGTCGAACACAGCCCGTACCGAACCCGACTCAACCACCACGCCATCCTTCATTACCAACACCCGCTCGCTGACATGGTTGATTACCCCCAGGTCGTGGGAAATGAACAGACAGGCGAGCCCCAGCCGCTGTTTCAGATCATCGAGCAGCTCAAGAATCTGCGCCTGAACGGAGACATCCAGAGCGGAAACAGGCTCATCACAGATCAGGACTTGAGGTTCCGAGGCCAGGGCCCGGGCGATCGCGATGCGTTGGCGTTGACCGCCCGATAGCTCGATGGGTCTGCGTGACAACAAGCAGGCATCAAGACGCACTAACTCCAGCAACATCAACGCCCTGGTACCCCACTCGCGACGCGCCAGCCCGGCCACGGCCAGCGCTTCAAACAACACACATTGCACGCTGTAGCGCGGATCAAAAGAATTCAGCGGATCCTGGAATACCACCTGCACAGCGCGTCGAGCCTGTCGTTTTTGCGTGGTATCAAGCGCTGACCAACGCTGCCCATTGACCCAGACATCCCCCGCATCGGCGCTTTCCAGGCCCAGGATCAAGCGCGTCAAGGTGGTCTTGCCAGAACCTGACTCACCGACAACGCCCAGGGTTTCGCCGCGCCGCAGTTGCAACGACACCTGATTCAAGACCCTGCGCCTGCGGCCGTCCGGGCCGGTGAATGATTTGGATAAACCTCGCGCTTCCAGCAAGACCTCACCACTGGCTTGCTGCTCAGGTTCTACTACGTGTAATGAACTGCGCGCTGGCTGAAAATGCACCGCCCGGGCGGCGCGTAACAACGACTGGGTGTAGGCGTGACGCGGGTCCTGCAGAACCTGCTCGGTAAGGCCCTCTTCGACAATGATGCCGTGATGCATCACCGCGACGCGATCCGCCAGGCGCGTCACAACCGCCAGATCGTGGCTGACCATCAGCAGCGCGTTGTCTTCACCGCGCAGGCTCTCCAGCAAAGCGATGACTTGCGCCTGCACCGTGGCGTCCAGCGCAGTAGTAGGCTCATCTGCAATGATCAGCCGTGGATTGCAGGCAATTGCCGACGCGATCAGCGCACGCTGACGCAAACCACCCGACAGTTGCCATGGGTACTGGCTCGCACGCAACTCTGGCTCAGGTACGCCTACATCGCGCAAAAGCTCCAGCACCTTCAACCGCCGCGCCTCCAGGCCTAGCGTTGTGTGCAGCTGCAGCGGCTCCTCGATTTCAGCCCCCACCCGCCGCAGCGGATCCAGCGCGCCCAATGCGTCCTGCATGACAAAACCGATGCTCGCGCCCCGCAATTTTTGCCATGAGCGCTCATTCAGCTGACGCAGGTCGATACCCTGAAACGCGAGCCTGCCCGCCTCAATCTGGCCACCCTTGCCCGTCAACCCCGCCAGGGTCCGGGCGGTCACACTTTTACCGGAGCCCGACTCGCCCACCAGCGCCAGACACTCACCGCGATGGACCTGCAAACTGACGCCATGCAGCACCGGCTCGGCGTGGCCGAAACGCACCGTCAGATCACGGATATCAACCACAGGGCCCAACAACTGGATATTCGTATTCATAGTGATTTTCCTTCGCTGCGGCGCAGCAGTTCACGGCCGATGGCGCTGATGGCAACCACGGTGAAAGTGATGATCAAAGCGGGCCAGGCAACCAGCCACGGAGCATTGGCCAGGAAGCTGCGACCGACGGCCAGCATCGCGCCCCACTCAGGCGCCGGAGGCGGCGTGCCAAAACCGAGAAAACTCAGGGCTGCGCCGGCGGTGATGGTGCCGCCGATACCGATGATGGCAAGGATCAAAACGGGCTTCATGGCGTTGGGCAGGATGTGCCGTAAAACGACCGCCAGTTGCGACTGTCCCAGGGTCAACGCCGCTTCGACATAGCCCGAATTGCGAACATTCAGGGTTTGCGCCCGCACCAGCCGCGCATAACGGGGAATCCCGGCAATGCCCACGGCAAGGATCAGGTTGGCAGTGCCCAGCCCGAAGAACGTAATAATGACCAGCGCCAGCAGCAAGTCAGGAAATGCCAGCAACACGTCGATACCGCGCATCAACGCGCCATCCAGCCAGCGGGGGCCAAGACCTGCAAACAACCCCAGCAACGTCCCCAGCGCCAGGCCCAGCGCCGTAGCCGCCAGGCCCATGAACAGCGACGGCCGTACACCGTGGATCAAACGGCTGAGTACGTCCCGGCCATTTTCATCGGTGCCCAGCCAATGCACGCCACCTGGTGGTTGAAAGGCCAGCCGCGCCGATGCATCCAGTGGATCATAAGGCGCTAGCCATTGCGGGACAGCGGCGGCCAGTATCAACAAAACAACGAATATCGCTGCCAGCAACAGCCCCGGCCGCATACGAGTCAGCCCGGCAAAACGCAATGGGCGACTGCCACCCCTGCCGGTCGCTGGCCCCACGATCACCGTTTCAATTGTTTGCTCCATGCCAAGCTCCTGCGGGTTGGAATTCGTTAACGTAGGAGCAACTGCCGAAGGCTGCGAAAGCATTTGACCTGACACACCACGATCGAGGCCCTTCGGCAGCTCCTACAGGTCATTCGCTTGCCGTACGACAGCGAAGTATTTCGCTCACGGCGCTGGGTTTGGAATGCGTTGGTGAATCGCCTGAACCAGCCCCCGCAGCTCATCGGTTAAGGTCACGTCCAGCGCGCTCAGGTTGTCGCGCAACTGCGCAAGGGTTGTCTGCCCGGTCAGCGCACTGGCGACGAAGGGTTTATCGATCACGTAGGCAAGCGCCAATTGCGCCGGTGTCAGGCCATGTTCCTGAGCGATCTGCACATAGCCAGCGATAGCCTCCTGAGCGGAGGGGCTGTCGTAGCGGTTGAACGTGCGATACACCGAGGTCAGCCGTGAACCTTCAGGGCGTGCGCCATTGAGGTACTTGCCGGTCAACGCCCCGAACGCCAACGGCGAATAGGCCAGCAGCCCGACGCCTTCACGATGGGTAAACTCCGAGAGCCCACCTTCGTACAGGCGATTGAGCAAGCTGTACGGGTTTTGCACACTGACAATCCGTGGCAAGCCCAGGCGTTCGCTCTGTTTGAGAAACTCGGCCACTCCCCAAGGGGTTTCGTTGGACACGCCGATATGGCGCACCTTGCCAGCCTTGACCTGCTCAGCCAGCACTGCCAGGGTTTCTTCAATGGCAATGCTTTGCGGGTCTTCGAGGTACGGATACTCACGCTGACCGAAAATATTGGTGGTACGGTCCGGCCAGTGCAGTTGATACAGGTCCAGATAGTCCGTGTTCAAACGCTTGAGGCTGCCCTCTAGCGCTTCGACGATGTTGTGCCGGTCATGGCGGCTGAGGCCGTCGCGAATGTGCTGCTGACCGCTGGGGTCACGGGCCGGACCGGCGATTTTACTGGCCAGTACCACGTCTTTACGTCGACCACTACTCGCCAGCCAGCTGCCAATGTGGCGCTCGGTGGTGCGCCAGGTTTCGGCGCGGGTAGGCGTCGGGTACATCTCGGCGGTGTCGATCAGATTGACCCCGGCATCCAGCGCCAGCTCGATTTGCTGGTGGGCGTCGCTTTCGCTGTTCTGATGCCCCCAGGTCATGGTGCCCAGGCCCAGAACGCTGACGTCGATATCGCTGTTGCCCAGTTTGCGGTAACGCATGATGAATCCTTTTACTGAAGAGTTGACGACGCGCGGGCTCAAGCTCCGCGTGCGTATTGATTGGTGGGGAACGGCAGCCCCAGGTGTTCACGCAAGGTACTGCCGGTGTATTCATGACGAAACAAGCCGCGCTTTTGCAGCAGTGGTACCACTTCGTCGACGAAAATTTCGACACCGGACGGGAACATGTCCGGCATGATGTTGAAGCCGTCGGCGGCGTACGCCAGGTACCAGTGGGCCAGGGTTTCGGCGACCTGCTCAGGCGTGCCGACCAGCAATCGATGGCCCACCAGAATGCGCCGCGACAGTTGGCGGATGCTGAGGTTTTCCCGGCGAGCCAGGTTCAGCTGTGCTTCCAGAAACCCTTGGGAGCCGCGCTCGAAATCAGCCACTGAACCAATCCGTGACCACGGCAGCTGCGCGTCTGGATCAAGCTCACTGGCAGCAATGCCGATGCGCCCGGCGACCTGTTCCAGCAAACCGTGTTCGCCATGCCAGGCATTGAGTTCGTCGAAGCGCGCGTGAGCCTCCGCTTCGGTGCTGCCAATCACGGTCGACAGCCCTGGCATGATTTTCAG
This sequence comes from Pseudomonas syringae group sp. J309-1, assembly GCF_032582135.1. Taxonomy (NCBI): domain Bacteria; kingdom Pseudomonadati; phylum Pseudomonadota; class Gammaproteobacteria; order Pseudomonadales; family Pseudomonadaceae; genus Pseudomonas; species Pseudomonas syringae group sp. J309-1. The sequence goes on from NZ_JAWHNU010000002.1 coordinate 121,186, forward strand.
GTGCTCGGGATTACGCCCCCAGCGATCTGCCCGGGCTTTCATTTCCTGATAGAACGCCTGCCCGTCTTCCAGCGTGGTCTGGGTGGTAAAAATCGCATCGGCGTAACGCGAACCCAACGCCTTGCCGCCCTCCGAGGAGCCCGCCTGTACCAGCACCGGTCGGCCTTGCGGTGAGCGCGGCATGTTCAACGGCCCTTTGACGGAGAAATGCTCGCCGACGAAATCAATGCTGTGCACTTTGCTCGGGTCAGCAAAACGCCCGCTGCGGGCGTCACCGATAACCGCGTCGTCTTCCCAGCTGTCCCACAGTTTGACGGTCACGTCGATGAACTCGTCAGCCCGGGCATAACGGTCCACATGCAGTGGTGCACCGCCAAGACCAAAGTTCTGCGCGGCAGCATCACCGGCATTGGTCACGACATTCCACGCAGCACGGCCACCGCTGACGTAGTCCAGCGAAGCAAAGCGGCGGGCGATATTGAACGGTTCGTTATAGGTACTGGACGCGGTGGCGATCACTCCAATGCGCTGGGTAGCGAGGGCCACGGCGGTCAGCAGTATCGTCGGCTCCAGACGCGTGCCTGGTTGGCTGGCGACATCTCCCCCCAACGCCGGGCCGTCGGCAAGGAATATCGCATCCAGACAGCCGCGCTCGGATATCCGCGCGATATTGCGGTAGTAGTCCACATCCAGGTGCGCGCTGGCCGCCACTTCTGCACTGCGCCAGGCACCGGAATGCGCACCGTAGCCGAGGATGTTCATGCCCAGGCTCATGTGGCTCGGGCGGCTGTTGCTGCTCTTTGTAGTGCTCATACGGCACTCGCTTCGTCACGGGCGCCGCTGGACTCACGCACCGCATCGGCTGTCTGCAAATCACGCCAGGCGGCGTTGGGGGTGATGTCGTTCAGGTAGTAGTTACCCAGCGCGCGCTCGCGATAAATCGCCGGGTTGTGGGAAGCCAGTACCCGTGCGTTACGCCAGTGGCGATCAAAGCGCCGCGACTCGCTGGTGGCCGACGCGCCGCCGACCTCAAACAACAAAGTGGTCGCTTCCAGCACCTGTTCAAGCACAATCTGCTGCGCCTGATAGGCACGAATTTCGGCCTCGGTGTAATGCTGTTCTTCAGCACGCTCGCCCTGCTCTGCCTCGTACACATCCTGCAAGACCTGAGCGACGGCCAGCACCTGAGTTTCAACAGCGTAGGCCAGGCTCGACAGGCGCCCAACCACCCGCTGCACCAGCGGATCATTTTTCGGGCTCGATTGCCCCGGCACACCAAATGCCCGCGTGCGCCCCTGCACAAAAGCTGTGGCATCGCGCAACACCGCTTTGGCGATACCGGCCAACGTAGCCAGATGAAACAGCTGATAGAACGCGCTCAGGTAAGACTCGGCACGCAGTTCGTCTTTCTTGAAGCGTCGGATAATGTGCTGATCCGGCACTTTCACAGCCTTGAAACGGGTCGTGCCGCTGCCCGTCAGGCGCTGACCGAAGCCGTCCCAATCGTCTTCAACCGTCACCCCTGGCGCATCGGTGGGTACCGCGAGGCTGACAAAATCATCACCGTCCAGCGCGACGGCGGCCACCCAGTGAGCGTAGAGCGTGCCCGTGCAATAGAACTTTTCACCGTCCAGTTGCCAACCGGCTGCGGCGTTGCCGGGCTCGACCGCGCTGAGGCTTACCGAGTTGCGCGTGGTGTCCGTGCGCTCGGCCATGGCCGCCCCCCACAGTTGACCGTCAACCACCTTGGGAAGCCAGTAATCCAGGGATTCGCTATCGCGGCTGGAGAGCCGTCCTTCGACAAAACCGAAGTGCGCCCGGACGATCTGCGGCAGATTCGAGTCCGCCTCGCCCAGCTCAATCAACAGGCGAAACAGCTGCGGCAGGCTGGCGCCCAGGCCGCCCTGAGAGACCGGCACCCGCAAGGCACCAAACCCGGCCTCGCGCAGCCAGGTGACAGCCTGATGGGCCAGTTCCCGCTGCTGCTCACGGGCAACGGAACTGTCGGCAATGCGCGTGAACACATCGGCGAAACGCTGGTGAAGATGTTCGTAGGTCACTTCGGGTGAAATCGAGGCAGTCATTGTTTTTCCTTTTTCATAAACGTTCGCACGAGTCAGTTCTCTACAAGCCAGTGAGCAGCGTTCACTCGCGAGCACCCCGCGGATCTATCCAGCGGTTGATCAAGTCGACGGCGAGGTTCACCACCACGTACACCGCAGCGGCGAGCAAGGTCACCCCCAACACCATGGGCACGTCCTTGTTGCTCGTCGCATCCAGCATCAGTCGACCGAGGCCCTGACGCGCGAACAACAGCTCAATGACCACTGCGCCGCCTAGCAGGCTGGCAAAAATGAACCCGGCCAGCGTCACCAGTGGCACCAGCGCATGACGCAAGGCATGACGCAGGCGCACAGCGGTTTCGGACAGACCACGGGCACGGGCCATGGCGATAAAGGGTTGTTCGAGGGTTTGCTCAAGGGACTGGCGCAACAGCTGGGTCAGCACTGCCGCCACCGGCAATGCCAGCGCGACCGAGGGCAATATCAACGTGCGCCAGCCCACCGAACCGGAGGGCGGCAACAGGTGCCAGTGAAACGAGAACACCAGCATCAGCAGAATGCCGATCACAAAGGACGGTGCCGAAGAAATCACCAGTTCGCTGCCCGACGCGAACGAGCGAATCCAGCGTGAACGGTTAGCTGTCAGAATCGCGCAGACCAGCGCCAGCAAGACCGCGAGCAACGCTGCCGAGACCGAGAGTTGAAGGGTGGCCCCGATCTGCTCCCCAATCGCTTGCAGCACCGGGATGCGCAAACGATAGGACTCCCCGAGATCCCCCTGAGCCAGACGCAGGACATAGTTGCCGTACTGCACGATCAACGGCTGATCCAGACCGTATTCGGCGCGCACCCTGGCCAGCAACTCCGGCGTGGGCAAAGCGTCCGGCCCGCCCAGGATGGCCAAAGCGGTGTCGCCACCACTGAAATTCACCGCGATGAAGGTCAGGGTCGCAGCGCCCCACAACACGCCAACACCGGCCAGCAGCCGCAAGAAAACCTGTCTCAGCGCGCTCATGGCTGCCCCCGATCCAGCCAGATGCTGGGAAAAAACGGAACGTTATGGGACGTATCGAAAATCACCCCTTTGACCTGACGCCCGTAGGCCGTCAGCACCTGGCTTTCGACTGAAGGCACCGCCGGAACAGTTTCGGTCAAGCGTTTCTGGGCCTGGCCGTAGAGCGCCTCCAATTGCACCGGGTCACGCGAACGACGCGCAGCACTCAACACTTGATCCAGTTCAGCGTCGCGAAAGCGACCGGCATTCTGGCCAATCAGTTTTGCCGTACTGATGGACTGGCTGTGGTAAAGCACGAATAACCCGTCCGGCGTATTGGTGTGCCAATAACCTGCCGCAAGCGCCTGAAACTTGCCCGCATAACGCTTTTCGGTCACCCGCAGCAGCGGCAGCATTTCAATGGGCATTTCAAAGCCGACCTTTTTCAGATCTGCCTGGATAGCCACCGAAACGCTCGCCGGAAACGCCGGGTTGTCGTAAGTCAGCAGAGTCGCTTTCAACCGCTGCCCGTCTTTGGTCCGGTAACCCTGGGTATCACGTCCTGTCCAGCCGGCCTCGTCCAGCAACGCATTGGCAGCGGTGACGTCATACGCCAGGGCATCGTTATTGGGTTGGTAAAACCGGGTATTGGCCGCCAGAAAATCAGCCTTGGCAATGAACTCACCAAAGCCGGAGATCCACGCAAGCCCTTCACGATCAATAGCCTTGGCGACGGCACGACGAATGCGCACATCGTCGAACGGTGCCTGCTCGACATTGAACGTCATGCTGCGGCTGGGATTGCCTTTTCGAATGCGGCTGCGCAGCACCAGATCAGGGTTGGCGCGAATCGCAGCGGCGTTCTGCGTCGGGGCATCCAGGGCGAAATCCGACTGCCCGGACTCCAGCGCAGTGAAGCGAATCATGGCCTCGGGCACATAGCTCAGTTCGATACGGTCCAGATAGGCTTCGCCCTTGTGCCGGGTGACCGGGGGCGCCCAGTTGTAGCCAGCACGCTTGGTAAACACGGCGCCCTGATCCCGGGTGTAGCTCTGCAGCTGAAACGGACCGCTACCGACCGGATGCTCGGCGATGGTTTTCGGCGCTTCACGGATCTGCCGAGGCGAAACCATGCCCAGCCAGGACTGGGCGAGCACATCGAGAAACGGTGTGTAAGGCTCGCGCAGCCGGGCTTCGAAGGTGAACTCATCCACCACCCTGCCGTCCAGGTATGGCGCAATGTACGCGGCTGCCAATGGCGACTTGGTTGCGGGGGCGCGCATGTGTTCCAGGTTGGTTTGCAGCGCTGCGGCATTGAATTTCTCGCCGTCGCTGAACGTCACGTCGTCGCGCAGATGGAAGGTGTAGGTCTTGCCGTCTTCGGAAATGTCCCAAGACTTGGCCAGCCATGGGCTGATATTGCCTTGTTCGTCCTGGTACACCAGACAGTCGTACAGAATCCGGCCCATCCACTGCATATTGCCGTTGGACAACGCGTGAATATCAAAGCTGCCGGCGTCAGAAGCCGCAGTGACCCGCAGGGTGCCGCCATTGTGTCCCGCCTGCGGTTCATGGAAGTCAGACGGCGAATACGTCACCACGCCATGACTGACGCTGCCATCAGCATGGGGGACGCCTGGCTGGGGTGCCACAGCGGGTGAGCAGGCACTCATTGCCATACATAAAATACTGACACCTGCGAGTTTGAAGACGGTGATCAATGAAGCTTCCTTAAATGAACCGGTCATACATGAGAAGTAAGAACTGGAATCATCTATGCAGCGAGCATGCCATGCGCGAACAACTAGCCAGGCAAGTAATTGCCTCCGCCTTATAAAGCTCACGCTTCAGAGTTTAATAGTTTGCGCCAGCACCTTTATATTCGGGCTACGTAGCCAGCCCCCTCTTTACAAATACGCGACCAACAGCAAAGTCAACACAGCACCTGACAGGATAACAAAAGGGTATATCGATATAACTCATTAACGACCATACTGGCTCAGCACTTCGCAATCTGCCTATTCACTGTTGCAGGGAACACAGTGGCCTGACAAACATGCCGTAAATGACTGGCATAGTTACTGCTAGCAGGAGTAACACTGACGCTACCTGTAGGAGTCAACTTGTTGGGGCCTACAGGTGCTGCATGCACAAATACAATGAATCGCCCCAAGTAACAGGAAAACCCATGACACAGAATATTTACGACTCCCCCGAATTTTTCGAGGGCTACAGCCAGTTGTCGCGCTCCATCGAGGGGCTCGCCGGGGCGCCAGAGTGGCCTGCCCTTCAATCATTACTACCACCGTTGTCAGGCCAGCGGGTAGTGGACCTGGGTTGCGGTTATGGCTGGTTTTGTCGCTGGGCGATGGAAAACGGAGCCGACAGCGTGCTTGGCCTGGACGTCTCGGAGAAGATGCTGGAACGCGCCGTGGCCCAAGGGCATGACCCACGCATTGCTTACCAACGCGCCGACCTGGAACGCCTGGAACTGGTGCCAGCGAGCCTTACTCTGGCTCACAGCTCGCTGGCTTTTCACTACATCAGCGACCTGGCGGCACTGTTGCGCAAGGTGCACCAAGCGCTAGTGCCGGGGGGCAGGCTGGTGTTTTCAATCGAGCACCCCATCTACATGGCCTCGTTGCAGCCGGACTGGATTGTCGACAGCCACGGGCGCAAAACATGGCCCGTGGACAATTATCAGGTTGAAGGTCCGCGCTTAACCAACTGGCTGAGCGACGGCGTCATCAAGCAGCATCGCACCCTGGGCAGCCTGTTGAACCTGTTGATCGACAGCGGTTTCAGCCTTGACCGGGTCATTGAGTGGGGGCCTTCTGCTGAAGAACTGAAAGCTCGCCCCGCCCTTGCCGATGAGATCCAGCGACCGATGATGCTGATCGTGGCAGCGAGTCGACAATGATGCGCCGCTAATCACCGGGCGGACAGCAGCGCTGAGCCGAACAGCTCTATCTGGTCACCCTCGACCACTATCGCGGCACCGTCCGGGCACTGATATACATTCGCCAACGTCGACGCCAGTTGCATGAGCCTGGGTTCGAGCTCCTGCTGAGGCTCAAAGTGCGGCCAAAAATGGAAGCCTATAAGGCTCAGTGCCGCATCGTCGGCTAGCCCGACCTCTCTGACGTCCGCGCACAGCTCGGCCGACGCCACGCTCGGCGTCATCAGAATCGCGCCAGCACTGACACCAATCAAAACACCGCCACTCAACGCATAGCGTCGAAGTTTCGCCAGCAAGCCCCGCTGTTTGAGCCAATGCAGGAAGCTGAACGTATTGCCGCCAGAGAGGTGAATGACCTCACAGGCGAACACTGCCGTCAGCTCATCCTCAGATGAATTCGAATCCACATAACAACTCAACTCCATGCCCTGGGCCAAATAACACTGACGCGCGCGCTCAAAGTAGACGCGACTTGCATCAGGGGCTGCCGAGATATAGCCAATGCGTGGATGAGCATGCTCGACCCAGTGCAAGAGCCGTTCATTCAAAGCCAGTTGAATGGTTGATTCCATGTCACTGCAAAGAATAAGTCTACGCCTCATGGATACCTTGGATTCAATCCTACTTTTAAAAAGCTATTGATCGCGCAACTGTTGACTGACCAACACCGCATCAACATGTCTGTACTCAGACAGTCAATAAACCCCGATCAGCCACACCCAATTCTCAATAAATAAAGCACTGCGAAAGTGGTACAGCTCTTGCTCTACTACTGGTCTTGCGTTGGCACATCGATAAGGGGAGCAAAGATTACCTCAATCGAACTTCAAACACTCACGCAACATCGATTTAAGGACAGGTCATGAATGTTTTCTGGTTTCTACCCACCCACGGCGACGGCCATTACCTAGGTACGACTCAAGGCGCGCGCCCGGTCACTTTGAATTACCTCAAGCAGGTTGCTCAGGCTGCAGACAACCTCGGCTATCACGGTGTACTAATCCCCACCGGCCGTTCGTGCGAAGACTCATGGGTGATCGCTTCCGCGCTGGTACCGCTGACCGAGAAGCTGAAGTATTTGGTCGCCATACGCCCAGGGATCATCTCGCCCACCGTATCGGCACGCATGGCGGCGACCCTGGATCGATTGTCTGGCGGGCGCTTGTTGATCAACGTGGTCACCGGTGGAGACCCGGATGAAAACCGGGGCGATGGCGCGTTCCTCGATCACAGCGAACGCTATGAAGTCAGCGATGAGTTCCTGCAAATCTGGCGTCGGGTATTGCAAGGCGAAGCTGTGGATTTCGAAGGCAAGCATCTGCGTGTACAAAACGCCAAAGCGCTGTACCCACCGATCCAGAAGCCCTACCCGCCACTGTATTTCGGCGGTTCTTCAGACGCGGCGCATGAGCTGGCAGCCGATCAGGTGGATGTCTATCTGACATGGGGCGAACCACTGGCCGCCGTGGCTGAAAAGCTCAAGGACGTGCGGGAGCGCGCCGCCCGCAAGGGCCGTACGGTCAAGTTCGGCATCCGCTTGCATGTCATCGTGCGCAAGACCAGCGAAGAAGCCTGGAAAGCTGCTGACACCTTGATCGAGCACATCAGCGACGAAACCATCGCCGCCGCGCAGAAATCCTTTTCGCGCTTTGACTCAGAAGGCCAGCGTCGCATGGCGGCCCTGCATGACGGGCGCCGGGACAACCTGGAAATCGCCCCCAATCTTTGGGCGGGCGTAGGCCTGGTCCGTGGCGGCGCAGGCACGGCGCTGGTGGGCAATCCCCAGGAGGTGGCGGACCGCATCAAAGAGTACGCCGACCTGGGCATCGAAAGCTTTATTTTCTCGGGTTACCCGCACCTGGAAGAAGCCTATCGCTTCGCCGAGCTGGTCTTTCCGCTGCTGCCTGAACCGTATCGCAGCCTGGCCGGACACGGCCTGACCAATCTGACCGGTCCCTTTGGCGAAATGATTGCCAACGATGTGCTGCCCAATACAGCCAAGGCCTGACTTACATGAAATGGCGCCCGCCTGCGCGAGGCGTCCATGGCCCAACTCTGAGGTAAACAGTGTGACTGCAAAACTGCAAAACACTCTCGTATCCCCCCTGGAAACCGCTCGTGAGCTGGCCATTGAGTTTGCCAGAACAGCGGTTGAACGCGATCAACGCGGCGGCACCCCGGCGGCAGAGCGTGACGCCCTGCGTGAAAGCGGACTGCTGGCGCTGAGCATCCCCCGCCAGTTTGGCGGGCACGGTGCCAACTGGCGTGAAACCTTCGAAGTGGTACGCGAATTTGCCAGAGTCGACAGTTCTGTGGCTCATGTGCTCGGTTTCCACCACCTGATGCTCGCCACCGTGCGCCTGTTTGGAAAACCTGAGCAATGGCAACCATGGTTCGAGCTGACGGCGCGCAAAAACTGGTTCTGGGGCAATGCCCTCAACCCCCTCGACACTCGCACCGTGGTAAGGGATTGCGGCGGCTGGCGTGAATTCAATGGAAAGAAAAGCTTCTGCTCCGGTGCCAGCAACTCGGAAATGCTCATCGCCTCAGCAGTGGATCCGCGAGCTGGCGGCAAGTTGTTGATCGCAGCCCTACCCACTGCGCGCACTGGCATCACGCTGTATGACGACTGGGAAAATATGGGCCAGCGACAGACTGACAGCGGCAGCGCAACCTTCGAACGGGTGCGCGTCGAAGAGTCTGATCTGCTGCTTGATCCAGGCCCGCTGAGCACACCGTTTGCCTGTCTGCGCCCGCTGATTGCTCAACTGCACTTCGCCAACATTTTCCTGGGCATTGCCGAGGGCGCGTTTGAAGAAGCCCGCAAATACACCCTTGAAGAAAGGCGACCGTGGTTCAAATCAGCGGCATCGACAAGCAATCAGGACCCTTACGTTCTGAATCACTACGGGGATTTCTGGGTCGCTCTGGAAAGCACCAGAGCCCTGTTCGACCGTGCCGTAGACAACCTCGACGCCGCCTGGGCCAAAGGCCCGCAACTCAGCGCTGCCGAACGGGGCAAGCTGGCCGTGGACATTGCGACCGTAAAGGTCGCGGCCAGTCGTAATGGCCTGGAAATCTGCACCAAGGTCTTTGAAGTGACAGGTGCCCGCGCCACGCACAGCTCCGTAGGTCTGGACCGCCACTGGCGCAACCTGCGCACCCAGACGCTGCACGACTCACTGGACTACAAACTCAATGAACTGGGCAACTGGGCGCTGAACGGTACCGCGCCTGATCCGACGTTCTACTCGTAGAGGAAACCCCATGCAATTACTAACCCTGCCTCCCTCCCCGGCTCTCGCCACCTCGATCCGGGCCACCGCACAGGTTTTCGAAGATCCTAAATCACGCTCCTTGCTTTCGCACTTGCAGCAGATCGCGCCCAGCGAAGCCAGTGTGCTGATCATTGGCGAGACCGGCACCGGCAAGGAGCTGGTGGCTCGCCATATTCACAATCTCAGCGCTCGCAAGAATCGTCCGTTCATTGCGGTTAACTGCGGGGCGTTTTCCGAGTCACTGGTAGAGGCTGAACTGTTCGGCCATGAAAAAGGCGCCTTTACCGGCGCGCTGAGTGCCAAGGCTGGCTGGTTCGAAGAGGCGAATGGCGGCACGCTGTTCCTCGATGAAATCGGCGACCTGCCCATGCCGATTCAGGTCAAGCTGCTGCGTGTCCTGCAAGAGCGGGAAGTGGTTCGCCTGGGCTCCAGGAAAAGCATCCCGATCAACGTCCGGGTATTGGCGGCAACCAACGTTCAGCTGGAAAAAGCCATCAATGCCGGGCATTTTCGTGAGGATCTGTTTTACCGTCTGGACGTCGTCAGCCTGGAACTGAGCCCGTTACGTGAACGGCCGGGCGACATCCTGCCGCTAACCCAACACTTCATCCAGACCTATAGCCAGCGCCTGGGCTATGGCGAAATCCGTCTGAGCAGCGATGCTGAGCGACGCCTGAAGGGCTATGGCTGGCCGGGCAACATTCGCGAACTGGAAAACGTCATTCACCACACCCTGCTGATCTGCCGCGACGGCGTGATCCAGGCGGATGATTTACGCATGTCCAACATGCGTATCGAGCGCCAGGATGACACCCCGGCCAGCGACAACTCTGCACAGGCATTGCTCGAACGAGCCTTTCAGAAGTTGTTCGAAGAACAAGCCGGCGCGCTACATGAACAAGTCGAAGACTCCCTGCTCAGGGCGGCGTATCGCTTCAGTCATTACAACCAGGTTCATACCGCTAACCTGCTGGGCCTGAGCCGCAACGTGACCCGCACCCGCCTGATCAAGATCGGCGAACTGGCCGTCAACAAAAGACGCCCCGCCCAGACGGTTCAGGGCGACAGGATGTTGCATCTTTCGATCTGAGGGAACGGGGCATACCCAACCCTGCCAACCGGGCAGGTTGAGCATGCATAACGGCAGCAACGCTGCTCGCATTACGGAAAATGCCGCGATGAGCCCCCAAAACCGGTGTTGCCTCAGGGCATGAATGGAGGCGGCGATGCCGCACGAAAGCAATACAGTTCAGTTGAACCCTCTGCCTGAAGGTGCACGCGACAGGCAGAACCTGTTCGCACTCTACAAACAGGCGCTTTACGAGCCTATCGATAAGGCATTCGGCTGGCACGAGGACTTTCAGCGACATCGATTCAATACGCATTACAGCGATCAGACGTTCGTTTCTATCGAGGTGGAATCGGTCGTTCGCGGGTACGCGGTATTGAATTACAACACTGGCGAAATGCACCTGTCTTTGCTGCTTCTACATCCTGACCACCAAAATCAGGGTATCGGTCAGCGTGTGATGAAAAACCTGATGTCACGCGCCATCGAAGCCAACCATGTTCTGACGCTGTCCTGTTTTTTGAGCAATCAGAGGGCAATGAGTTTTTATCAAAAGCTCGGTTTCGATACGGTGGCCACCGATGAGCACTTTGTGACGTATCGCTATCTGGCTGACTGACAAAAGCGTTAAGCGGTTTACAGCTCCCCTTCCGGGCTTCCAAAAAGGACTTTGGCGGACCGTCGCCTTCAATCGCGCAGCGGTGTTGTCGGAACCCGGCCTTTGTTCGACGACACTACGCAACACGCTTGCTCAACACTCGACAGAAATAGCCTGGTCTGGCGGTTGGATCGCAGACAGACAACGCGACAGGTCGGTGGAACCGATGCCGCAAACCGTTTCATATTGGCACGCGCCGATTGGCGGGTTGTCCACATGAAGCGGTAAAACTCCGGAAGGTTGCCTAATTTTTCCGGGCAGTTCTCAGGCAGGTCGGGGCGTGTGCGGCCTCGCTGGATCAATGTCCTGAGCAGCACACGCCAGAACCGAAGCAGCGACGAACGATCAATCCATACCAACAGATCGGCTCGCGCAATACGGTTATCCCAAGTGGTCGAATGACCGCCTTCAAAAATCCATTGATCGCGAGCCTCTACCTCGAGACACAGGCGCGTCTTTTCGTCTGAGCTTCGCTCGACCCACCCAGGCTGCCAATGGATCGTGTCGATATGCACGACCGGCAGGCCGGTGTGCGCGCCCATCTCCCGAGCCAGCGTACTTTTTCCTGATCCTGGCTGGCCAATAATCATGACACGCTGCATAGGCGCCCCTACTCGTTGAATATCTTGATCATGCCGGGTAGTGATCGTCATCCAGCCTCGTCCACCCTATAAATACCTTCTTGCCTGCAGCTCGCAATTGCGCCCGCAGGCAGGCGCGCAGCCAGCTTTCATTCCATTGAACCCAAACCAGAAAGAAAGATCGAAACGCGACGATCATCAAGCTGGCTGGCGAGCAATCGATCACCTGAAGCTGTATTGTACCCCTGCATAAGCGCCAAACCCGTCACCTGGTAGGATCGCCCGGACATCGCTACCCCGAGCATCATAAGTCGGGCTGATGGTCGCCGCGTACTTCTCGTCAGTCAGATTGCGAAGGTCCAGGTACACCGACCAGTCTTTCTTCGGCGAGTCCCAGCCCAGTATCGCGCCCCACAGGTTGTATGAATCCGCGTTCTTGGTATTGGCGAAATCGACCGGCGCTCTGGATGCGTAATAGGTGTTCACCCCGACATAGATACCGTTGTTGAAGTCGTAACGCAGCTCGGCCTGATAGTTGTGCTTCGGGATACCGGGCAATTGATTGCTGCCAAACTCGTCATCGTCGCGATAGAAGAAGTCACTGTAGGTGTAAGACTGGCGCAGCCGCAGTGTGTCGCCGCCGTTCTGATACAGCAGCGAATTCAGACCCAGTTCGACACCTTGGTGGATGGTCTTGCTGGCGTTGGATTCGGACGTGAGGGCGTCGGACGTCGAAGTCGCTTCCCGGATGATTACTGAGAGCAGTTCATCCTGCACATGGGAGCGGTAGAACGTCAGGTCCCATTCGGTCGGACCGTACTGGCCACGGGTGCCGAACTCCAGCGTGTCAGCGATTTGCGGTTCGAGTTTCTGGCCACCGGAGTTGAGCCCCGTCGCCGGTCCGGACGTGAACACTTGGGTGCCGGACACGTAAGCCCACGATTGCTGTGCTTCAACAGTGCGACTGAGGTTACCGAACAACTGCCAGTCAGGATTGATTTGATAACGCACACCGATGCGTGGCGCGAACTCCCAGTCATTCTTCTCCACCGGGTTGTTCGGATTGTCGGCTTCACCACCGACCGGATAAGAGACTTTGGCCTTGCGCCGGAATTCAACCGCGGAAAGTCCAGCGCTGAGCCACAGTTTGTTATTGATCCATTCGGTTTCATTGCTCGCACTCAGGACGGTGTCAGAGCCTTCATATTCGGCCTTGCGCACCAGGCCGCCGACCGGCAAATTGGCAGTAACTCCCGTAGGCGTTCGCACGCTGGTCTTGGCGTAACCATTCAAATGCTCAGTGCGCAGCACATTGAAGCGAGTGGTGCTGTTTTTGCCAAAAAGTGAATCCAGGCGGTCGTATTTCATGCTCGTTGAATAATCGCTGAAGCCCCAGACCGTACGGTTCACCCCTTGCCGGGCGTCGATCGGATAGTCATGGTAGACCAGCCCCAGCTCCAGATTGGAATCGTCATCGAACGTGTATTGAGTCTTGCTGGCAACCCAAGTTGAGCCCGGCTGTTTGCGATGAGCGTGGGCGTTGACGCTGGTCGGGTTGGCCTGCTCGGGATCGTCCTTGAGCTGGGCCTTTGTGATGTAGCCCGGCGTCTCGTTATCGGTGGTGCGATAGCGGTAGTACAGGCGTGTTTTTAATTGCTGCGAAAACTGGTAACCGACATTACCGGCAAACCCGGCGCTTTTACCCTGGGTTTGATCCTGAAAACCGTCCGACGCCGAATCGGTGAGGCTAACGTAATAATCGAGCGGGCCAAACACTTGCCCCGAACTGATCTGACGCTTCTGATACCCGTAGCTGCCTGCCTCATAGCGCACCTGCAACGGCGCCGAGTTGTAGCCGGTCTTGGTGACATAGTTGATCGCACCGCCCAGATACAACGAGCCGATATCGAAGGCATTGGCACCACGGAGCACTTCGGTGTGGCTCAGACCCAGCGGTTCGAACAGCTCGTAAGGCGTGCCGCCGGGGCCCGAGACGGGCAACCCATCGAACAGATAGAAAATGCCGGCACGGAAGTAGCCCACGCCCTTGTTGATGCCGGAGCCGCGAATCGAAATCCGGGTGCCATCATTGTTACCGCCACCTTGAGTTGCGATCACGCCAGGTTGTAAAGCAAAGACATCGGTACTGGTCGACACCCTGCCCTTTTCGATATCTGCCGAATCAACAAAGTTGACCCCGCCCGCGACATCTTTGAGAGCAAGTTCGGCTTTTTGGGTCTGGTCGAGCTTCTGCCCCTGGACGATCACTGTGCTCAACTGCCGTGTCGGCTTTGGCTCGGCAGGCTCGTTCGCGTCAGCTTGCGCGGCATGCAACTGGCCGATCAAGAAAAACGTCGCCCCGGCACTCACGGCCGATGACAACCGGCGATGCGCCGTAGCTCTTGATGTAATACCCCTTCTCATTTTTCGCTCCTGCTTGAGTCATGATCCATCGACTTACAACAAGACGATGAGTGTTGGCGCAAGCGATATAGCAGGGAGCGTGCCAGCTTATCTTGTCGCAAATATCAGGGAAATCGCTGATAAAAGTGTCTAACTGACCGATATTGAACACTTACTGACGGGTTGGTGACCGAGTTCAGACAGTTGCGTTCAAGCCATCGACGTCTGTATCGGCCATGACCGTTTTGCAGACGATATCCTGATCACCCGATGCGCTTTCAACGGTTTGCGACCAGACAAACCCTTCGTCCCTGGTAGGCAGCTCAAGCAGGCTAAACACTCTTCTAAGCGCCTCCTCTGGCACTTTCTTGTCAGCACTGCGTGACGCATTACGTGATAAAGCCAGATCGAGGGACGCGCTCACGAAAACGGCAATCACTGGCACGCCAAAATCGCGGATGATCGCCAGCAACTTTTCCCGGTGTCGCCGTGCAGGCAGCGCCGCATCGAAAACGATGGCACGACGCCCGAGCCGCCCGAGGTTCTTCGACACCCAACGGGACTTACCCGCGCCTTGTACACCCATAACCACATACACATGAACACCGCGTCCGGCCCTGGACAGCTCGGTGTCCAGACGCGCATACGCCAGCTCCCACGCCTGGCGGTTGCGCTCAGGAGTGAATTCCCTGCCGAACTCGGTCTCAAGATAATCATCCGGATTGATGACCAGAGGCGATCCCTGACTGTCGTCGCTGGCCTCCTTGTGTAGCAGGTGAACATCCGCCGCATCTGCACGCGCGCCCTCATCCCGCCAGCCGCCGTATTGATAAAACTTCCACGCTGGCGTGTTCGTAGGGCTGGCCGACAACCGCAGGGACTGGCAACCCAAGCCGCTCAGGAATGTCCAGGCATAGGCCTCCAGCAATGTCCCCAAGCCCTGCCCTCGCTGATGAGGCACCAGATAGAGCAGACTCACGTAACCGATCAAGGGATCACTCGCCAATCTGCCCATTACGATCAGGCCGATAATCTCTTCACCCTGCCAGACATGCGCCAGAGAACCTGGCAAGTCCTCAGCCCTCTGCCGCAGCCGCTCGACATAGCGTTCCGCGCCTTTGCCATCGTGCTCATGAAAACGATCTGCCGAACCGAAGGCACAGACAATCGCGTCAATCCCGAAACGTATGCAAACGTCGAGATGGGCGTTCAGATCTACCGGCCTGAACGCAAGTGTCGAAACAAAAGAGGTGTTAGTCATGGAAGTTGACGCCCTGATTGCCATAGTTTGATCGGCGAGACTGTGATCTGCGAAAACATTGCAGAGTCATTGCACAGTCTGTGCCGCTCATTTGGTCGCGAGCATTGGCGGCGAGGAGCTGAAACGCGCGGACTACGGTGCGCGAAAATCGGAATGTATGTAGGGATGCTGCTGCGGATCGAACACTTGAAAGTCGGCGCTCAAGCCGCCCGATGTGCTGTTAGCTCGGCGGCAGTGAGGTCCAAGGATAGAGCTTGAAGTGCTTTCCATTCAGCACCTTTCTATAGGCACTGTCAAAAACAAAGCCGATGTCCAGACACGCGACTGATCACGTTGACGTGCACAGACGAACAGCGGGTGTTCGCGCCCTGCCTGCAAACGCAGATCCGAGATCTTAAGCGTCCCTTGAATCTCTCGCGGCAGAGTCAGGGCAGTCATCCGTTCTAACGATAATTTCAGTTCTGCCCCGGGTAGGTCTACAACGTGCTGCCCCTGAGCCAACAAATCATCCCCGCTCAGTAACACCTCAACATTGGGAGCATGCACAAACGCTTCCGGGTTTGCCGGATCTCCCACCTTTGTGTAGTTGTCGATACGACTGCGAACTTCCAGACGCGCACCAGCCAACTGGGACAATTCAATTTCGATGCTGTCGGTGTCACCGTTGGTGTCCGTGCGGAACGCAAGACTGGTCGAATCCTGACGCCATACCGTCTGTTCGGGGTGATCCAGGCCACAGGCATCGAAATGCTTGATGACCGCGCCAGTCACGCGAATTTCACCAGTCCAATAGGCTCCGCGGTAACGATCCTTGATACGCGCGCCGCCCAGACGCAAGCGAATGCGCTGGCTGCTGAAACCGAGTTCTTCATGCAGGTTGCGCGACCAGATCAATTGCTCTCCATCGAACAGATCGATCTGTTCCCAACCGCTTTCACCGAGCAGACGGTAGTCGAGGCTGGCCTCTTCCGAGGCGGTGAACACTTCGCCCATCAGATGCTCTCCAGAGCTCAGGCTGGCAAACGAACGCTCGCCAGTGGTGGCGAAAGTGCGACGGGCGCGCAGGGCCTGGCCGACGCTTTTGCGATCAAAGCCTGCCGACAATACGCCGGTCAGCCCGCCTCGGGAGCCAAATACTGCGGTAGCAGGTACGCCACCACCGCAACGCCCCTGATGCTCATCACTATTGGCGGCTGCACCCACTTGATAACCACGCTGCAAAGCTTCGGCATACACCCAGTGGAACTGCCCCCATGCCGAGCCGACTTCAATCAAACGCTCAAGGGCAGGATGATGCCAGTCCAGGTTGCAACGCCGCCCACCCACGTGGGGCATCATCAAATGCCCTTCCGGATCCTTTGCATAAGCTGCGTATAGCTCATCCACCGGCCAGGCCCCTGGCTTGATGGTACCCGCAGTGAACTCGTTCCACTCGAAAGAGCGAACCAGACGGCCTTGATTATCGAAGGGGAACTCAGGTTTGCGATCATGCAAGAACACTACATTGCGGTCGCCGCCAGCACAGGAGTTGCCACACCACTCAGTCCCCGGATAGCAGACGAACCGTCCCGGCTCATTCAATTCATGAATCAGTTTGACCGCTTGATCCCAGCGCTGCTCGGTAATGTTAAAATCATTGGCGGTGTAACCCAGCACGTCCAGACCTGCGACATCCCGGCCATAGCTCAGGTTGTAAAGGGTGTCATTGGTGCCGACGGTATCATCGGAATGCACATGCAGGTCAGCATACAGTGGCCGTAGACCGGCGCCTTGCGGGTCTACGTTGATGAACGCCTGGGCAGGTCGCACACGAGCGTCGGTGACATGCGCACGCAACCGCCACTCTCCGGTTTCACTCAAGCGCAGCGCGGGCATTCGCACCACAGCCCAGCCCTCGCTGGCGAGCGTGAACGCAATATCGCGCTCGGCCCCGTCAGGAGAAACCAGTAGCAGACTGCCCTCTAACGGCAACTGCCGGCAGGTGTTACCCCAGGCATCGTCGACCCGCAGCAAAACATCAAAAGCTTCTTCACTACTGACCAGTCGCGGCGCAATGACCTGCAACTGACTCGCGACACCCGGCACGATATCCCAGAGCAGATCACCTGGAACTTCGGCAAATTTCGAACTGCCTAGTGGGTCGATGAAAAGGCGCAACCGGAAGTCTTTTTCGACAAAGCTCTGCACCCGAGTGCCCGCCCCGCCCTGACGACGATCACCGAGGCGAATGACAATACGATCCCCCGGATTCAGATAGCCGTCGATAATGTCGATAATGATCGCCTTCTGAAAAGGCCGCTCATGCCCCTTCTGATCAAAGCGCACCTTCAGGTACTGCACGGTGGCCTGACTCTGCCCCGGCACTAGATCGCCTGCCTGATACTCGGCACTGACATAGTTGGGCCCCGACGGGTTGGAGGTTTGAAACAATGCCCAATCGGAATAGAACTTGAACGCCAGCTTCAACCAGGCACCATCCGCCAGCCCGCTGGCACCCACCTCGTAGGTCAAGGTGATCTCGTCCCACCGTCCGGCCACGAGCGTTTGTCGGTCGCCGCTGATACTGCCGAGAAACGGCCGGGCCTTGTTGCGCTCATACAGGCCAATTGGCGCGGTGTATTCACCAGCGTCGCGTGGGTCGAAGGAAGTCGTCAAAATGCACCTCGTGGGGAATCTGATAGAAGCGGTTCGAAAAGAACGTTTTAGTGCGCACGCCACGCCTGGTAGTGACGCTCGATACGGCGGAAAACCAGGCTTTCCATCAGCCACGCCAGCAACCCGATCAAGGCGATGCCGAGCAGGACCTGGCTGCTGTTGCCGATTTGTCCGCCCATGGAAACCATCCAGCCGATGCCCTGAGAAGCGCCGATCATTTCGGCCGCCACCAACGCACGCCAACCCTGGCTGAAGCCAATGCGCAGAGCAGCAGTCAGAAATGGCAGCGAAGCGGGCAGGTAAACATGAGCCAGCAGTTGCCGGGTATTGGCACCCAGAGTGCGCGCGGCTCGTACTTCTCCGCCGCGAATGCTCTGTACACCTTCCTGAATAGTGACCGCCATGGGGAACACCGCAGCGATGAAGATCACCAGCACAATGGAGAAGAATCCAAGGCCAAAGATGATCAAAATCAGCGGAGCCCAGGCGATCGGCGGAATCGCCATGAACAGGCTGTTGAGCGGCGCAATGAAATCGCGAAAACCGCGCGACAACCCGCCAGCGGTGCCTAGTAGCACAGCGACTACGACGGCGGATGTGAATCCGGCCAACTCCTCCAGCATGCTGGCGCGAAATTGCTTCCACAGCGATCCGTCGTTGATCCAGCGGATCGCCTCTTGGGCAACCACCCAGGGTTGTGGCAGCACGTAGCTAGGAAAGCGTGAAGCCAGGATGATCCAGACCGCCAGCAAAAATGGCAGCGAGGCCCAGCCCCAGTTGGGTTTTGGTATCGACATCAGAGGCTCAGCGCGAGGCTTTATCCAGGTAAGAAGTGTCCACCAGATCTTTGGTATCCAGATGGGTATTCATGAAGCCCAGTTGCGTCGAGTAATTCATCAGGCGTTGGATGAACTGGATATCGCTGGGCTGCAAATCTGCTGACCATCCGAGGCGCGAGCGTGCCTGCGCGACAATCTGCTCTGGACTGATAGTCTTACCATCCGCGCCCTGAACAGCCTCAAGCTTGAAAGCCTCGGCGATTATTCTGTTGGATTCCTCGGGATGCTGATTAAGAAAATCTACGGCCTTGCGGTGTGCACGCAGCAGCTTGACCACATCATCCGGGCGGTCCTGCAACGTCTTGGGCAATGCAATGACCACATACCACGGGTACTGCGGCAGCGCCTGGTTCACATCGAACAGCACTCGGCTATTGCCACGCAACAGCGCCTGGCTGACAAAGGGTTCCCAAGTGAAAGCGGCATCAACGATGCCTCGTTCCAGCGCAGCGTTCATGTTGCCCGGTGGCATGTCGATGATATCGACGTCGCTGTCCGGATTGAGCCCGGCGGCTTCCTTGAGCACATAGCCACGCAGGAGCACGTCCATGCCGCTGCCTTTCTTCACACCCGCCAGCTTCTTGCCGTTAAGCCCGGCCAAATCGTGGATTGGGCTTTTGTTATCGACGATGACCGCTGCCTGGCCATAGTTGACCTTGGCCAGGATCGTGCTTTTCAGCCCCCGTGAGTACCACTGGTAAACCGGTGGCGTCCCCACATAGGCGACGTCCAGTTCACCTGCCGCCAGAGCTTGCTGTATCACGGGGCCATCACCCAGCGCCTTGAGGTCTACATTCAGCCCTTCCTGCTTGTAAAAACCCTCTTTATCGGCAATCAGCGCCGGTGCGTTGGCCATGGCAAAGACGTAGCCGATACGCAGAGGTTGGTCAGCGGCCGAAGCGCTGCTGGCGAAAGTAATAGCAGCCAGAGAAGCGGCCAGGAGCGTGCGTCTGATCATGCGGTCAACTCGGGTGAGGAAGAAGTTTGAATGGCGCCAGGAGCCTGCGCCATGACGTGGGAAATACGCGCCATGAGTTCATTGCGATAGTCGAGAAACGCTGGCAAGCGGCGGGTTTGCAGATTACTGCGCGGACGGGGCAAATCGACCTGCAGTTCGCTGTGAATACCGCCCGGGGCGATGTTTAGCACCACCACGCGATCAGCCAGAAAAACCGCCTCATCAATGTCGTGAGTGATGAACAGAACGGTCTGCCCCAGCTGCGCCCAGATGCGAAGAGTTTCTTCGTTCATGCTATTGCGACTGATGGCATCCAGCGCAGCAAAAGGCTCGTCCATCAGCAATACGCTGGGCTCTAATGCCAGGGTTCTGGCCAGTGAAACGCGCTGCTGCATGCCTCCGGACAACTGCTGTGGCAACCGTTGTGCGGCTTGCTCCAGACCGACCAGCCGCAAGTACGACAGCGCTTTCTCGCGCTGCTCGACGACACTGCCCTGCCCCGCCATGCGCAGGCCGAAGCGGACATTTTCCAGTGCACTCAGCCAGGGAAAGAGTTGAGGTGACTGGAATACGTATCCCAGCTCTTCACGCTCAGGGCGTATTGGCTCGCCATTGATTTGAACCTGTCCTTTACTCGGCTGCTGAAAACCCGACAGCAGGTTGAGCAACGTAGTTTTGCCACACCCTGAAGGGCCGAGGATCGCGACGAATTCGCCAGGCCGAGCGCTGAGGCTGAACTGGTCAAACACCTGATGACCATTGGCGTAACTGAAGCTGATCGCTTCAACGCTCAAGGCATTGGTCGGCGGGTTTGGTTTTGGAGGCTGGGAAGACATGGCAAGTGGGATCAGGTCGTTTACAATGGATGTCTCGACATAATACGTATTAATACAAGTTGAAGTAATATCATCTTGTCATAACCTTAGAAGCAAATGCGGTCCAGCCTTCCGAAGCTGACCTCAGCGCTCATGGAATAGAACAGTGACGATTCTTCGCGACAGCAGCACTTCGCTCTATCAGCAAATCGCCCAGCAACTGCTGGAGGAAATCCACCGAGGTGATTTTGAACCGTCAGGCAAGCTGCCCTCGGAGGCCGAAATCGGTGAGCGCTTTGCTGTTAGCCGCGTGACCGTACGCCTGGCCATCGGCAAGCTTTGCGACGAGGGAGTGGTTGAACGCAAGCAGGGCAAAGGCACTTTCGTGGCCGCCAAACAATTGCGTCATGGGCTGGATGCATTGCGCAGCTTTCATGAGGCGTTGCTGCTTCAAGGGCTGAAGTCGACCATGCAGGTAATTGCTCATCACTTGGTGCCCACCCCGGAAGGCCTGCGGCACCTGTTCCCGGAGGCGACACAGTCACTCTGCGTGGAGCGCCTGCATTTCGTTGACGATGAACCCATCGCTTTGGGGCGCAGCCACCTCCCTGCCGAGCTGGCCGGTGTAGTGTGGAAGGAAGTGGAACAACAGCCTATCTATTCGGTACTGGAGCAAGTCACTGGTTGTCCGGTTAGCCGAGCCGACATGGCAATACGGGCACAGCAGGCTGACAAAGCACTCGCTGATGCCCTGGGTATCAAGCGTGGCGCCGCATTACTGGTGATGGAACGCACCTCCTGGTTTACCGACGGCCGCTGCTGCGATCGCACGACCTTCTACATCAGGCCGGAGCGTTATTCGTTCGTGATCAGCGGGGTTTTTAAAGTAGGTATTTAAATACCTACCCTGGCCAGGAGGAACATCGGGGGTTAAACCCGGCAAAGCGACTTATTACCAAAACGAATGAGATAGAGTTTTTTAAGTCTTTTTAAACAAACACTTACTACGGCACAGTCACGCTTCTTATTCTATCTACAGAGCCATCGGTCCCCATGCACCTGGATCTACGTCAATTGCGCCACTTGATTGCACTGGTGGAGCATCGCAATTTTGGTCTCGCCGCAGAGTCGGTCAACCTTTCCCAATCAGCATTCAGTCGCAGTATTCAGGCGCTTGAACAGAGCTTCGGGACCCGACTGATTGACCGTACCCGTAACCTTGAACCGACTAAAAAAGGTCTGATTGTGCTGGAGCACGCCAGACGAATGATTGGCAATGCTCACGACCTGATCAACTCGGTACGGCAATTCAACGAGGACGAGGCCGGTGAATTGTCGTTTGCCTGTGGTCCAGCTCCAGCGGCCTGGTTGATGCCCCAAGCGCTAGGGATTTTTACTCGACGACTGCCCAAAGTGCGTCTGCGCTTTCATGTGGACAACTGGCAAGCCCTGGGTCAACGACTGCTGGCCGAAGAGTGCGAGTTTTTCGTCGCCGACGCGCGCAACTTCGAGCATGACCCCGACTACCGCGTTGAGCTGTTGAGCCCGCATCGTTGGGGATTCTGCTGCCGCAGCGAGCATCCGTTGGCAGCGCTGGATGAAGTCAGCGTCGAGCAGCTCTTCAGTTATCCATTGGCGGGCACCGTGCGCCCGCCCAATTTGCGCAAGGCGCTGGTGGAACTCAGCGGCAGGCCCGACTTCCAGACCAGCATCGAGTGCGATAACGGCTACAGCCTGGTCAGTGTCATCCAGCATTCCGACGCCATCGGCACGACCAATGTCAGTCGCAATAACCCCTATCTGCAACAAGGCCTCAAGTTGTTGAATGTGACCGGACTGGATCAACAAGCGCCGGAGTTTTACACCCACTACGGCATCGTCAGTCGCGCGGGGTACAAGCTGTCGTTCCTGGCGCAGAATCTGATCGATGCTTTCCATGAAGCCGATCAGGCAATGCAGGCGCTGGAGGCTGATCCGACTGGAAGAGGTCTGCCTGACAAACCGCAATCGCGACCGTCGTAACCTCCGATGGCTCCTACAGGGTTCGCGGCATACCGCGAGCACTGCAGGCGCTCACAAGCACCGGCTACAACGCACACACCTTGAATCGGCTTATGGCCTGGCGAGACCAGACAGAACGGAAGCCGAAGTAGCCGTCTGCAGGTAGCCCGTCCAGGGCTTGCTCGAACATCAGTTCGTCGTCCACCCAATAGCCAGTCGACGTTGCGGTGACGTCGATTCGAATCCGGTAGATCCTGCCCGCTTCCAGCAAGTGAGCCGCCTCCAGGCTTTCACCCAGTAGTTGCCGTTCACCTTGACCATCGTAGAAGCGAAAACGTGTGGTGGTATTGGTGTTCCCCCCCATGCCCACGTACCAGGTCGCCAGTGAATCATAGGATTCCAGCACGCCGTCACGGCTGAGCAGACCCTCCCCATCGTGCGCGCCCCAGAACAGGTTCATGTCGGAAAGTCGATCGTTGGCCTGCCCGGCCACCAGGACCTGACGCAGGAACTCAATGCGGTAAGCGCCACTCAGGCGCTGCCCCAGCCAGACTGTCATACCCGCAGCGGTGTCCATGATCAGGCGACCCTGCTCGACGAAAACCCGCGAGCGCTCTGGTTGTTCACTCTCGACCCGCCAGCGCCGGGCATCGAAACGTTGAAAATCATCCTGCACGAGCAGGTGTGAAGACACGGCGACAGGGGCCGCTGGAACACGTGGTTGAGGCATGCAGACAGTCTCGAAACTTAAAAGGAGAAATAACGGCCGCTAGCGCGGCTCATTATCTAGAGCTAACAGGGCAATCGCAGTCAGCCCCCACTGAGCGACGGCATTGGTCGACAGATTGGCTGCGGACGATGTGCCGGAATGCTCATCAATCACCGATACCGGATCGGGTTCATTCAGCGCGTACAGATAGGCTGGGGGTTCAATCCGGTGCAGGCGACGATTGGGCTGCGGAATACCGCCGGAACCTGCGAAAAACTCTTTCCAGGCCCGTTCATGCAGTGCCTTGTCCTGAAGTCGCCACGCGGCAAATGCGGTCAGGCGCGCGTGCCCCTGCTTGAGGTTCAGGTTGGCCAAAGGTTCGCCCAGTGCTTTTTCATGCTCGGTGACGGGCGCGTTGTACAGGCGGCAGTAATCGAGCCAGGCGCGTTCGAAGCTTGCCGACGGCAAAAGCTGCAACAGCTCGCTGCAGATCTCGGCCAACCCAAATACTGCGGACAGATGCGACACCGAAAGCTTGCCGCTCTGATCCGGATCAAACCGACCGCTATCCAGGTGCATGTTCGCCACTCCGGTGAAGAAGCCATGGGGCTGCGCGGCAATCGTCTCCATGCTGTTGAGCAAGCGGCGCGCCACTGCAGGATCGCCGCTGCGCTCCCAGTCGGTCAGCCAGGCAGCAGCAATCGCCCCCCAATCCGTGCCGAAGGTGATGCTGGCGTAGCCTTCGCGAGGGTCGGCTTGCTGACCGATCTTGCGGCCCGGCACCACTTCACGAAGAGTACGCAGCGCTTCGACTTGTTCATTAAGCAGATCACCCACACGTTCATCAGCGGTCAGGTAGTACAGAAAGCGACGATTGGCGGCGGTGGAAATACGCAGTTGCTTGGCGCTGTCCCCCCAATGCTGCACGTTATGCCGCGATCCCAATGGCGCGAAACGGCCGATATGATGCACATCCACTTCACCGGTATGCCGGGTCATGGCTTCGGCCATGCGGAAAACATCCTGACGCCCAGTGCGTAAAAAGTAGTACCACAGCCACAGATCGGTGCTCAGTTCCGAGTTGTCCCAGGCAAAGCCGCCTACGTCATAACGCCAGACATGGCGCTGCTCGTCGTAGGTGTGCATCACGTCGCCATAGTCCCAGAAGCCGTACCATTTGCGCTGTTCAACTTCGTCGCGATAGAAATCGAAATACCAGGCCAACTGCTGCTCGATCTGCTGTTTGCGCCCCGTGGATTTACCCGGCGGTGCCCAGTCAGGACCGAACACACCTGCGGCGTGCATACGCTCGGGCGTTGCCGCTAGCAACGGAGGCTGTTGAATGCGCTGGGCTATGTTTTGCAGTTCGACCGCACTCGGGGTGGCCGCGACAAACTGCAACTCCAGCTCACTGGTGCGGGCAATACCGGACGGCGTATTGAACCCAGGCTCGTAATCCTCGTACGTTATCTCCAACGCTTCGCGCTGTTTGACGAAGCTGTCTTCGCCCAAGCCATCGTGATAGCTGCGCAAATCCATCGGCGCGGCCTGAGGTGCCCACAGCCAGACCGTGACTTGCGCTTGCTCGCTGTGCGCGGCTTCAATGTCCAGTTGCGCGGGAAAGCTCTGCCAGAAATTACGCAGGCCGAACACCACACCGCCGTCGGGTGAACCCAGGTAACCCAAACCTGCGGCACGCTGGCCGGTGGCGCTGTGAAGCCAGCTTTGACCGGAGGCCGTGCGCTTGCTGATCTGGAACCCGTCGGGATGCGCCTGCAGCAATCGATAGCTGCCAAACGCCGGAATGTACTGCAGGCGATTAGCGACCTCTGGAGCAAAACCTGTCACCGGGCCAGTGCTGCGGCCCTCGATCTGGGCACGCATGATCTCGTCACCGGGGTTGCGCCGCAGGCCGGTCAACCCCCTGACAGCCTCCGCGAACACCCCGCCATCGGCCGAGATGAAACGCACATGCCGGTCATGCAGTTCTGCATGCAATGGCGAGTCAAAACGTAACCCGACGCCCGTGATGAAATCCTTGCGCTCGTCGATGTCCAGCACCAGGGTGTGAATCACTCGGATCACATCGCTGCCCGCGTAAAAGTACAGCCGCACGGTGAACGGCAGCAATGTCGCCGTGCCGTTTTGATCACGATGGGTGCCGTGCAACGCCAGCACAGCACGCACCGGCCCTTGCTGCTCCACCACCACGCGCTGGACCTCGCTGCGGTACTGACGAAGCGGTTCGGCTGGCTGATCCGGGTCGCCTTGCACCTGAAGCAAAAGATGACCGTTGAGCAGCGCGCTGCGAGCCTTTTGGGTGACGCTTTGAATCAGGCTCGCGCCCTGCCGGGGGATCACACATTGCAGCAGCCCGGTATCAACGCGGATGGCATCAGCGCTTTCCTGGACCAGGCTGGCGTTGTCCGCCGTGCTGGTTTGAGTCGGGCGCAGGTCGTAATGCTCGGCCACCGGTTGCGCCTGAGGTGCAATGGCATGGGCGGTCCACTTCAGGCTGCCATCAGGCCAGTACGCTAACGGCCAGCTTTGCAGGGTTGGCGTGGAGCCATCGCTGCCGTAAATCTGGAACTGACTGCCCGCCGCCACCTGGCCCCACGGCCATGGAGTGCCCCACGTGACACCGGCAAACGACTTCGGCACAGTATTACCCAGCCAGCCCAGCGGGCTTTCAAGCCCTGCATCGGCGGTTTTTTTCGACGTTGCTCCCGCTGCATTACCTATGAAGGGCACTGCGCCGGCGGTCACAACACTGGCGCGCAGAAAACTGCGGCGATCAAGTTTGAACTCAGTCATCAGCCCGGCCCTCAGAAGTCGTAGCCAACCGTCATGCCGAGCGTACGCGGCTCGCCGAGAATGCCGAACGCCGAGCCATAATCGCCGGTGTTAAGCGCGCGGTAATAGCGTTTATCGGTAACATTGTTCGCCCACAGCGAAGCATTCCAGGTGCCTTCGTTGTACTTGCCACTCAGGCCGGTGGACAGGCTTAGCAAACCGTAGCCAGGAATTCGGGTGAACTCGGAGTTGTCGACTGTGCCGTAAGACCAGGTGCGGTAGGAGTAACGGCCAGAGACAAAGGCCTGCAAGGCATCGAAAGTCTGCCATTCATAACGGCTGGTCAGGTTGTACGTAACCTTGGGCGAACGGAACACCCGGCTGCCGCTCAGATCGCAGGAAATCGGCGCGCCTGGGGCCAGAGTTACTTCCGCAGGGCATTTGCCACCCTTGAAGTCCAGGAAGGTATTGTCCAGCAACGTGCCGTTGAAATTGACGCTCAGGCCATCCAGTGGACGCAGGGTCAGGTTTGTCTCTACACCCCGAGAACGCATGGTTCCGGCATTGATCAGGTAACTGCTCTGGGTTTCAACGTCGTAGGCGTTGGTCTGGAATTTACGCACTTCGGACCAGAACACTGCGGTGTCAAAGCTGATGCGGTTATCCAGCCATTGGCTCTTGATCCCGATTTCACCGCCGCGAGTATCTTCCGGATCGACCAGCAGGCTGTCATAGCCAGCGGTACTTGCCGCGCCTTGGGACACGTTGAGTCCGCCCGCTTTTTCGCCATAAGCCACGGTCAGGTAACCCTGCAGATTTGGCAGAAAGAAGTAGCTGAGGTTGACCATCGCCGCTGGCAAGTTGCTGTACTGGTTCAACTCGCCAGAGTCGAAGTCGTTTTTGTTGACCCGGCGAAACGAGCCGGACTTTTTGTTGTAGCTGTCCCGAACGCCAGCGGTGATGTCGAACTCATCGGTGACATGCAACGTACCTTGGGCGTATAGGGAAAACACCGTGTCGTCGATTTCACCCCAACGTTTGACGTTCTTGCCGGTGTTGATAGCGCTGCCGTAGTACTGGGTGGTCTGGTTGCCTGGCGCGTAGTAATCGTGGGCGAAAGTGTCGAGGTTTTCACCCCAGTACGTAGCCCCCAAGGCGTAGTCGAACAGCTCGCCCTTGGGTGAATCCAGACGAATATCCTGAGACCAGATCCGGTCGCGAGCATCGGCGCCGCTGCCTGCATACAACGGCACGTCGAGGGTGTCGGTGTTGTTGGGCTGAAAGCCGAAGTAACGGTAGGAAGAAACCGAGCGCAGGTTATAACCGTTGGCCAGCGTCCAGTTGGCCTCTGCCGAAATGCCACCCTGCTTGACGTAAGCCGCGTTCTCGTCATCGGCGTTGACCTTATAGCCGCCACCCACCAAATGCGCGCCAACCAGATTGGCGCGGTTCTGATACGGCACGGTGCCGTTGACCGCGTTGGCTTTGTCCAGCACCAGCACGGGATAGCTCGTGGACTTGTTGTAATCAGCGATCACTCGCAGGCTGAAGTCGTCGACTGGCTGCCAGAGAAACTGGCCACGAATGCCGTCCTGATTGCTGCCGCCTAAATCGTGGCCGGTGTATTCATTCTTGATGTAGCCGCCCTTCTCCGTGTGCGAAAGGTTAATTCGCCCGGCAAGCGTTTCGGTCAACGGCCCCGAGAACATCGCCTGGGTCTGGGTGTAGCCTCGCTGGCCGACCGACTGGCGCAGCGACCCTTCAGGGGTGAAAGTCGGTTTACGGGTATGAATGTCCACCGCACCGCCGGTGGTGTTGAACCCCTTCAGAGTGCCTTGCGGGCCACTCAGCACATCGGCGCTTTCGATATCCAGGAGGTCGTTGGACATCATGCCCGGACGGCTCAGATAAACGTTATCGAGGAACAGGCCGACACTGCTCGGCATACCGATGTTGATCTCGGTGCCGCCGCCATCGCCGACTCCGCGAATGGTCATACGCGTGTCGTAAGCATCAATGCTGGAGACGTCCAGCCCTGACGCCACTTGCTGCAAATCTTCCAGGCGGTAGACACCTTGCTGCTCCAGAGTCTTGCCACTGAGCTTTTGCGCCGATGATGGCGGCTGCTGTGCGTCGGCTTCGCGCACACCCTCGACTTGCACTGTGGCCAGTCGAGTGCCGCTGTCGTCGGCCATGATCGGTGACGCGACCAAGACCAGCGCGTGCCCCAAGGCCATTCCAGTCACCCAAGGTAGGTATTTTTGCTGTGCGTAAAGTTTCATCAGGCATTTCCAGCGAACGAGTTGGCGAGTGCCGCGCATCAACGACGCTCGGCAGGTTGCGAATCAAGGGTTGATTAAGGGGCGCTGTGCTGCAGAAATTGCGGTGCGAGCCACTGCTCCACGTCTATGTCGCGACGGATCAGCCTCGCGTTCCTCGCGCTGGAAATGGCTTGCTTGAGTTGAGCGGTAAAGCCGGGGTCCAGCTCTGGCGACAACAGCACTGACAGCGGCGGAGCATCTTCGAGATCCGCCCGCAGCAAGTTGGCCGGATAAGCCGCCTGATCAGCGAGCAGCTGGATATAGGCATCGCGGTTTTGTGGATCGCTTGCCCAGGCAGCGGCTTCGCGCTGGACCTGAACTATCTTGTCGACCCACTGCGGATGCTGATCGATGATTTTCTGCGAGACGAGCAACAAGCCAGCCAGCTCACCTGCGCCATTGAGCTGGCGAGTCGAGACAGGCACCCTGGCCTGCCCGCGTTCACGCAAAGCCAGCACGTTGATGCCGCCCCAGGTGGCGTCAATCTGTTTGGCGGCCAGTGCAGCGCTGGCGGCGGCGAAGTCCAGATTGATGACGCTGATGTCCTTTTCGGTCAGCCCGGCAGTCTGTAAAGCGCCAATGAACGACAACTGTGCGGCGGTACCGCGAAACAGCCCCACCCGCTTGCCCTTGAGGTCAGCCAGCGATTGAATCTGTGAGTCGACCGGCACCGCCAGGTAATGGGCAACACCTCGGGCCGCAACAGCTACCACTCGGGAATCGAGCCCGCCCGCTTTACCAACGATGGTGCCCAGATCGCCAAGGTAGGCCATGTCCACCTGGCCATTGGCGAAGGCTTCGTTGATCAACGGCGCAGCGCCTTTGAAAAAGTGCCATTTGATCTCGACGCCATCCGCACTGAGCGCTTTTTCCAGACGTTGTTGAGCATGGATCACATCGACCAGACCGCCACCGGCGGGCGATCCACCGGCGCCGATATCGGACACAGCAATGTTGAGTTGCACCGATGACGGCGCAGCCTGTGCCGGGGCCAAATGGCCCAGTGTGAGGGTCAGGCTCAGGCCGAGACCCGACAGCAGCGAAGCAAGCAGATGAGGACGCGATGGCATGTGCGATTTCCAACTCCATAGAAGACTGCCGACCCTGTCTGGCCAGCAGGCGATGACGTTTAACCACAGCCATAGCGTCAGCCATAAATACTAAAACCGGCTTTAGTTATTTCTTAAAGGCATAAGCGAGTAGTTACGTGCTGCCTGAAGGTTATGTAAAACACGCAAAAATAAGTTGAGCCAAATGCATTGGCCCAGCCATGGAGGTTGCGATCTACTGGCCGATCCTGACCCTTCGCCTGACTGCCTTATGCCCATGCTGCCCGCTGTGCCCGCTCTCGCCGCTCCCGCTCGTGTGGCTCCCGCGCTGCTGATCATCGCCGTCGCCCATGCTTTCAACGATCTGTTCCAGGCGGTTTTGCCCTCGCTTTATCCCACGCTGCAGGCCCGCTTCACATTGAGCTACTCGCAGCTGGGCCTAATCACGCTGGTATTCCACTTGATCGGCTCGGTCTGCCAACCGCTGGTGGGCTGGTACACCGACTGCCATCCCAGCCCGAAGCTGCTGCCATGGGCGATGGGCTATATGGGGGCCGGGATGCTGCTGTTGGCAAATGCGAGCAGCTTTGTATCGTTCCTGCTGGTGGCGGCGCTGGTCGGCCTTGGCTCATCGATCTTCCACCCGGAAGGGTCGCGCGCTGCTCGCGCCGCATCCGGCGGCCGATTGGGGCTGGCCCAGTCTGTGTTTCAACTGGGTGGCAACATCGGTTCGGCGGCGGCACCGTTACTGCTGGCCATGCTGCTCTTCATACCTATGGGTAGCCTGGCTGTTGGTTTGGCAGTGCTGGCGATGGGCGGATTCATGTTGCTGCGCAAGGTGGTAGTCGCAAATCTGCAACGCCCGGTCGCGCGCACGGCTGCGCCCTCGGCACTGGGCCAGATGCCCCGCAGCAAAAAAGCCCGCGCGCTGTTGTTGCTGATCCTGCTGGTGATATCGAAATACGTGTACCTGGCCTGCGTCGCCAACTTCTATACATTCTTTCTGATCGAGCGGTTCGCGATAAGCATCCCGGACGCGCAGCTGTACTTGTTTGTTTTCTTGCTCGCCATTGCCCTGGGCACATTACTGGGCGGACCGCTGGTGGATCGCGTCGGCAGGCGTCGGGTGATCGGCTTGTCGATACTCGGTGCCTGCCCGTTCGCCGGGCTGTTGCCCCACGCTCCCCTGGTGACAGCCGTCGGTTTGTCAGTACTGGTGGGGGTCATCATTGCCTCGGCATTCGCCGCCATTCTGCTCATGGCTCAGGAACTGTTGCCGGGACGCATTGGATTGGTGGCAGGCGGTTTCTTCGGCCTGACCTTCGGTATCAGCGGCATCGCCGCCGCAGGCCTTGGTGTAATAGCCGATCAGTGGGGCGTGATCAGCACCTTTGAGTACGCCAGTTGCTTGCCGCTGCTGGGGGTGATTGCCTGGTGGCTGCCTAAAGATGATCAGCCAGAAAGCGCTCAGTGACCTGCAACGCTCGATAGTTGGCTGCCTGCGTCGCGGCGTGGTCACGACCGACAAAACTGTGGCCAACATCGGGTAATAACAACAGCTCGACCTGCCCCTGCTGACGCTCCAGGGCAGACGCCATTTGCTGCGACTGCTGCCACGGCACAACCCGGTCAGCAGTGCCGTGAATCAGCAATGTCGGCAGGTCGGCAAAGTGGCTGATCGGGCTGGCATCCCTGACCCGTTGCGTCGGGCAGGGCTTGCCTGGACAGCCGAGAAATTGCCGGGCAGCCTGATCAATGGCACCGAAGTCCGGCCGACCGAGCACATCGGCAAAGTCGAACAGGCCAAACCAGCTGACCAGCACCGTGGCGCACATTGGGTTTTTTATTCCGGCTTTTTGAATGTTGGCCTGTGGCGAACAATCCAGCGCTGCGAGCGCCGCCAACTGGGCCCCCGCCGAACCGCCCCACAGTGCGACGCGATTTACATCAATTGCGTACTGCTCATGATGGGCCTGCAACCACTGCATCGCGGCGCGCAAGTCGTCGAGCGCCGCCGGGTATATCGCCGTGCCGCTGAGCCGGTAATTGACCGAAGCCACAACGTAGCCCTGCGCAGCGAAGTTGGCCAGCACCGCCGGGAAATCTTCAAAGGCACCCGATACTCGTGAATGACCTGCCGACCAGCCGCCGCCGTGCACATAGACAATCAAAGGCCTTACCGCATCAGGTTTGGGCGGTAGATAGAGATCCAGGGTCATGGCATGGTCGTCGGCCGATGATGCGTAGCTCAGGTCCGTAAGGCGCAACACGCCATTGGCGAAGTGCCTTCGCTCCAATGACTCTGGCACTGCGGGCTGCGCCTTGCTTGCCACGGCGATCCCATGGCTGATCGAGTCGCTCGCTTGAGGCACATCGCTCATCAACAGCGACATAAGGATGATCAGTATCCGCCAGCAGTTCAGAAGCCCAGGCAAAGGTATATTCCATTTAGCGTAGTTTTTAGGACCAGAAGGAATTTTACCGCATAAGCGCGTTTGGCTATAAAGGCAGCCACTCAAGGGGTCAAGGGATTTTCCTCCTGGCAGCATTGCGCGCGCTATTGCATGCCACGCATAAAAATTATTCGCGGTTTGCGCTGCCGCTTGCCGCGCCACGCAATGGACAATGTCCGGCTTACCGCCTTTTCAGGTCGACCATGTTCCCCGCAACTTTGATCACCCCATTTCAACACATGCACTGGCTGAGGCGATTATCGCCACGGGTCATCAACCGCCTGCAGCCCTGGCTGTTACCGCTGCTGGTGCTGATCATGTGGTGGGTCGCTGCCGATCGCCACTGGATGAGTGAGCAGGTATTACCTGGGCCAGACTTGGTCTGGCAAAGCGCTGTGGAGCTGGCCACTGGAGAATTATGGCGCAACCTGATCATCAGCCTTGGCCGCCTCGCGGCCGGTTTGGTGGCGGGCATCGCTGCTGGCGCCGTGCTCGGAGCATGGCTCGGCGCGAGCCGTTTCGCCGAACGCTTGGTGCTGCCGACGTTCAGTGCCTTGGCGCAGGTCCCGACGCTGGCGTGGATCCCGTTGCTGATGACGTTTCTGGGAATAGGCGAAACCTTGAAGCTGGCGGTGCTGATCAAAGCGGTGATCGTGCCCGTGACCCTGCACACACTGACCGGTGTACGTGATGCGCAACCCCGATTGCGTGAAGTGGCCGCGGTGCTGCAGGTGCCTGCCCCGACGTTGATCCTGCGAGTAATCGTGCCCGCCGCCGCGCCATCGTTCATGGCTGGCGTACGCCTCGCGTTGTCGGCAGGCTGGTCGGCACTGCTGGCCGTGGAACTACTGGCGTCGAGTGAGGGCATCGGTTACCTCATGGTCTGGGCCAGACAGCTGTTCATGCTGGACATCGTGTTCGTCTGCATTCTGGTCATCGGCGTCATGGGTGCGTGCATGGACCGGGGCATCAATTGGCTGGATCGGCGCTGGGTGTTCTGGCCTCATGCAGCGCTGGCGCAACTGCCGAAAAGCACCGCGCGAACCGGTTGGCAGTGCCTGGTTCCGTGGTTACTGCCGGTCGGGCTGCTGATCCTCTGGCAAACCGCAACCTGGCAGGCGTGGCTGGACCCACAGTTGGTCGCCTCACTGCCGAACGTACTACGCACACTGTTCGACGGCCTGATCAGCGGGCAGTTGCCACTGGCGCTTGGCACCAGCCTGGGCCGGACGCTGGGCGGGCTGACTTTGGGCGGTTCGGCCGGGGTCATTTTCGGTCTGCTGCTAGGCACACTGCCTTTGGCTCAACGCGTATTGGGGCCAAGTTTCAGCGCGTTGCGGCAGATCGCGATTTTCGCGTGGGTACCGCTGCTCAGCGCGTGGTTCGGTCTGGGTGAAACGGCCAAATGGGCGTTTGTCGCCATGGCAGCGTTCTTTCCGTTATTCATCGCGACTTACCGTGGGGTGGCTCACCTCTCCGTGCAACTGCACGAAGCTGCCCAAGTGATGCGCTTGAGCCCGTTGCAACGCCTGCGCTGGCTGATCCTGCCAGGTGCGGCACCGGCGATTTTCAATGGTCTGCGCCTCGGGCTTATCTACGCCTGGCTCGGCACCATTGGCGCCGAATATTTCATGCCGTCCAATGGCGGTATCGGCAGCCTGATGATTGGCGCTCAACAAGTGCTGCGCACCGATCTTACCCTCAGTTGCATGCTGTTGATCGGCGTTGCCGGCAGCGCCCTCAACCACCTCGGTCTGTGCCTGGAACAACGCGCCACACGCTGGAGACACCAATGAACAGTTCACTGCGCCCTGCTATTCGCCTGAGCCATGTCGGCAAATCATTCACCTTGGCAGAAGGCAGTTTTGAAGCCATACAGGACCTGAATCTGGACATTGCCGATGGCGAGTTTGTCGCGATTATCGGCGCCAGCGGCTGTGGCAAATCCACCTTACTCAGAATGCTGATCGGTCTGGACCCTGCGTTCAGCGGCGACATCCAGATTGACGGCGCCCCGGTGCGTGGCATTGGCGGCGGGCGCGGCATCGTGTTCCAGGAGCACCGCCTGTTCCCATGGTTCAACGTAGAAGAAAACATCGGCCTGGCACTGGCCAGCGCAGCATTGTCCGCCGAGCAGAAACAGCAGCGGATTAACGCGTTGGTTGAGCTGGTGGGCCTGAAGGCCTTTAGCCGGGCCTACCCCCATCAGCTATCTGGCGGTATGGCCCAGCGTGTGGCGATTGCTCGCGGCCTGGTGACCAGTCCGAGATTATTGCTGCTGGATGAACCCTTTGGAGCGCTCGACGCGCTGACCCGGCAGAGCATTCAGGATCAGTTGCACGAAATCCGCCAGCGCTCGCCCATCACCACGGTGCTGGTCACCCATGACGTTGAAGAGGCGGTCTATCTGGCTGATCGCGTGGTTGTGCTGGAGCCTCGACCTGGCCGCATCAAGGAGATCCTCGACATCGACTTGCCGCATCCTCGTCAGCGTAACGGTTATGAGTTTCATCAACTGAAGGAGCAACTGCTGCACCTGCTGACTAAAGAAGGGCGTTATCAAATACCGGAGCAGAATCACCTACGGGACCTATCCACGAGGTTTGTTGCTCTGTGATAGCTGATTTTCAGCCAGAAGTGGGCCGCCCGCCCTACTGACTGGCTTTTCTTTTTTTGCCTAAGCTAATGCATAAAAGATATTTAGAGGCTTCTTCTTAGAACCATATGATTGATTTTTAGCGCCTAACCAGTGTCTGGTCTGATGCCAGCCTCCTGGGAGGCCGCAAAGCCCAGACATTGAAACCTGAAAGCCCTGTAAGCAAAGCGACTACGCCCTCTTCCGCATTTCTTTACGCTCGAGCCCCCTTGATGAAAACTCTGAAACCCTCGTCGTTGTCAGCTGTACTTGGATCCGCAGTGCTGTTGAGCGCGGTGTGCTCTTTCTCCGCCATGGCAGGATTACTGGAAAAAGGCCGCGTTGAAGGTCTGACCGCAGGGATCGCGAACGAACAGCCATACGCCTACATCGGTACGGACGGTAAACCCACCGGCGCCAACGTTGAAGTATTGAAAGCCATCCTCGCGCCGCTGGGCATCAACAAGATTGAAACCCCAATTACCGACTTCGGCTCACTGGTGCCGGGGCTCGCCGCCGGGCGCTTCGATTTGATTGGTGCCGGACTGTTCATCAACCCTGCTCGTTGCAAAGTGATCGGTTATTCCAATCCGGTTACCCGCTCCGGCGGTGCGTTCATTGTCAAAGCCGGCAACCCGCTGAAGCTGCACAGCCTCAAGGACGTGGCCGCGAATGGCAAAGCCCGTCTGGCTACCCAGCCTGGCAGCAACCAGGTTCAGGAAGCCAAAGATAGCGGGATCGCCAACAGCAACGTCGTGCTGTTCGACAAGGACACTGAAGCTTTGGCCGCGCTGCAAGCCGATCGGGTCGACGTGGTGTATTTCCCGGATGCAGAAATTATCAGTCTGGTGAAAAAGGCCAACAGCCCGGACATTGAACGTGCGCTGCCTTTCGAGCAGATCCCTGATGCCCAAGGCA
Source organism: Pseudomonas syringae group sp. J309-1 (assembly GCF_032582135.1). NCBI lineage: Bacteria > Pseudomonadati > Pseudomonadota > Gammaproteobacteria > Pseudomonadales > Pseudomonadaceae > Pseudomonas > Pseudomonas syringae group sp. J309-1. The sequence continues at coordinate 156,598 of NZ_JAWHNU010000002.1, forward strand.
AGCCAACCTGGAATTTTCACGCCTATGGACTGCCAAAAAACGATCCTGAATTCACTCAGGCCTTCAACGAACAACTGGCCAAACTGCGCGCGTCAGGCGAGCTGTTCAAGATCTTGCAGAAATACGGCTACACCGAGAACGAACTGCCGGAAACGACAGTGACCGCAGAGCAACGCTGCAGCCTTTGAAGCTTGCCCAACCAGGCACGACTAGACCGCTCGATGGATGTCTACGCAAACGCCCAGGGCGAGCTTCTGGCGCCCCACCACGGACTGGTGCTGAGGTGGTCAACCACCCGATTATCAACCAAGGCGAGAGGCTGATCAGCCTCGCACCGTTGCATGCCAGCACTCTTTGAACATCACACGCTGATCGTTTACGCCACCGCTGGTGGTGGCATTGAAATCTGAGCGGCAAACGGCCTCAGCCCATACGAGTACAGGCCATGTTTTTCGATCCTTCTGTTGTCGACACTGCAGGTTTTATTGCGCGTCAGCTGGCTTCTGGCGCGTTATTGACCCTGAAAATCACCCTGCTCGCCCAAGCAGTTGTCGTGGTGATGTCTTTCGTCATAGCCTTGATGCGCCTGTCGCCCTGGCGCGCGCTAAGATGGATCGCCACGGTCTATGTCGAAATATTGCGTGGTATTTCGGCGTTGGTCCTGCTGTTCTATCTCTATTTCATACTGCCGTTGTTCGGCATCAGCCTGTCACCGATGACTACCGGAGTACTCGGCCTGGGCCTGACCTTTTCGGCTTACGGTTCAGAAATTGTGCGTTCGGCGCTGACCAATGTCAGTCATGGCCAGCGCGATGCGCTGCGGGCGCTGGACTTTGACTCGATAACGGCGTTTCGCCGGATCATCCTGCCCCAGGCACTGCCTTTCATGTTGCCGCCGATGGGCAACCAATTGGTGGAACTGCTGAAGACCACTTCACTGGTATCACTCATCAGCTTGAGCGACCTGACCTTCTCCGGTTCACAGTTGATCACCACTCTGGGTCAGCAAACGCTCATCTGGAGCATTGTGCTGGTGTGTTATTTCTTCATGGCCTGGCCTTTGAGCTGGCTGGTGCGGCGTTACGAGCGTCACGTCACGGCCTGGCGCCAGGAGACGTCTTCATGAACTTTGATTATGCGTTCGCCTGGTCAATCCTGCCCGAGCTGTTCCAGGGGTTGCTCGTGACTATGCAGGTCGTCGTGCTGGGTTTTCTGTTGGCTGTGTTGGTGGGGCTGGTATTGGCAGTTGCCCAGCGCTCGAAACGCAAATGGCTGTTTCGGCTAAGCAGCGGTTATTTGAGCTTCTTTCGCCACACCCCCCTGATGGTGCAGCTTTATGTGCTGTTTTTTGCTTTCCCCCTGGCGGGCATCACCCTGCCGGCGATTTCCACCGGCGTGATCGGGCTGGGCCTTTATTACGGAGCCTACATTGCTGAAGCCTATCGCGGCGCCATTGAAGATGTCCCCTTGGGGCAATGGGAAGCGGCACGCGCCCTAGACTTCGACACGGCCACCACCTGGCAGCGAATCATCCTTCCTCAGGCACTCAAACCCATGCTGCCAATTCTGGGTAACTACCTGATCGGCATGTTCAAGGAGACCCCGCTGCTGGCAGTGATCACCATTCCCGAACTGTTCCAGGCGGCCAAGCAGATCGCCGGTATGACCTATCGCTACAACGAACCTTACACGGTGATGGCCCTGATGTTTTTAGCGATCAGCGTGCCCACTTCCTTGCTCTTCAAACTTCTCGAAAGGCGCAGTCATGTCTGATCTCGCAAACAGCCTTGCAGGCGCCCCGCCGCAGATAATTCTGAAACAGGTGGTCAAAGATTTTGGCAGTACGCGGGTCATCGATCACCTTGACCTGAGCATTCCCCAAGGCCAGAAAGTCGCCTTGATCGGGCCGAGTGGTTCGGGGAAATCTACAATCCTGCGCTTGATCAAAGGTTTGGAAACCTACCAGCAAGGCAGCATCGAGGTTGCAGGCTCACCGGTGCCGGACAAACACTCAGGCTGGCGCTGGCCGGGATCAAAAAAGCCACGGGTGGTGCATCGGGTCGGCATGGTGTTTCAGCAGTTCAACCTGTTTCCGCACCTCACCGTGCAGGAAAACGTTACGGAAGCGCCATTCCGGGTATTGAAACTCAGCCGCGAAGAAGCTGACGAACGCGCCACTCAATACCTGGGTCTGGTGGGCTTGAGCCATAAAGCGGCTGCCTATCCAGGGCAACTATCGGGCGGCCAGCAACAACGTGTTGCTATCGCACGGGCGCTGGCCATGCGTCCGCAAGTAATGCTATTCGACGAGGTGACTTCAGCGCTGGACCCGGAACTGGTCGGCGAAGTACTGGCGGTCATTCGTTCCATCGCCCACGAACAACAGATGACAATGTTGCTGGTGACACACGAAATGAAGTTCGCTCAGGATATCGCCGACAGAGTGCTGTTCATGGAAGCTGGAAAGATCGTCGCTGACGGCAGTGCCAAGCAAATACTGGTTAATCCAGACAACGAGAGAACACGACGCTTCTTGAATCTGGTGGAGCAGCGTTGAGATAGAGTTGCGCCTCTTGCTGATAATGCCTAGCCAGTCAGGGATGCAGTGGCTCGCGCGAGGAATTAGCCGCAACGTTAAAATTCCATTTGATTATAATGATTTAGATAGAGCATTAAATAAACGTATAATAATATGCATATTACTGGATACGCGGGGGCTCTTCTGCGTCGGCCATGTACCAATGCGGAGGCACGATGCCGCAATTACTTTGAGAAGGGAGCGCGACCAGCCTTAAGTCCGAAATGGAATTAACAAATGCTAACTTAGTATTTATGGATCTAGCCAAGACCCCGTAATGTGGAGTTATCACTTAGCGTACTCAAGAGATCTCCCCTATGCCTGTTTCCGCCACTGTCATCGATTTGAACAGCTATCGTAAGCGCCGCCAGGCACGGGCAATGGCTGAGCTGATGTGGGCGATGTACGCCAATCGGGCGGGGCTTGCAGGCTTTACAGTCAATGCGGCACGCACCTCCAGTGAGACTCGCCAGGCTTGAATCCATGAACTTCCTGCACACCGTGGATCCACAAGAATCATCTTCTACCGCCGACGACTGCAACAACTCCGAGGACGACGTCATAGGCCCTCGGGTTGCAAACAATCTTCAACGCCTGCGCAGCAAACGTCATTTGTCCATGGACGCGCTTGCGCGTCTGACCGGGGTGAGTCGAGCGATGCTCGCCCAGATTGAATCTGGACGTAGCGTGCCGTCGATCAAAGTGCTCTGCAAGATTGCCAGAGGCCTGAAGGTCTCGGTGGCGGCGTTTCTTGATGACCGGGCGTTTGAAGGTGTTGCGGTGCTGCCAGCACAACAGAGCAAGCGACTGGTCAGTGCCAGCGGTGCTTTCGTCAGCCGCGCGCTTTTCCCTTTCGACCTGGCTCGCCAGACTGAATTCTATGAAGTACGCCTCAGCGCCCTGAGCGAGGAAGTGTCCGAGGGGCACGGCCCCGGCGTGCAAGAGAACCTGGTGGTCGCACAAGGGGTGCTCGAAGTCAGCCTGAATGAAGAGCGCTATCTGCTTTCAACCGGGGACTCGATCCTGTTCTATGCCGACCAGCCGCACCGCTACCGCAACCCCGCCGACAGCGAAGCCGTAGCGTTTCTGGTGGTGACTCACCCGGAACGGCTGGATTGAGCATTCTGCGACAGCGCAGAACATGAAACGAAAAAGCCCCGACGTATAAACGCCGGGGCTTTTTGGGGATTAATGCGCAGTGTTACACCTGCACACTATCAGCAAGTGCAGCACATCATCGGCATGCCGTTGCAGCTCATCATCATCGGCATGGCGCAGTCGTTCATCATCTTCATCATGAGTGCGCAGCAGTTGTTCATCATGTCCATGCTCATGCCTGGCATCGGCATCATCATGCACTTCATGCAATCTGCTTCAACGGTGCAGGTCATCATGCATTTCATCATCGGCATCGGCATGCCCATAGGCATCATCATCGGCATGTTCATGGTCGACATCATGTTCATCATGGCCATGCCGTCTTCGGACATGCACATCATCGACATATTGCCGCAATGCATCATCATCGGCATGCCGCAGTTCATCATCATCGCCATCATGTCAGCGCTGTTCTTGAACATCGCCATGTCCATGCCGGCGGCAGGCTTCATGGTGCACATCATGCCATCGGCCATCATGTCGCACTTCATGGTTGCCATCATCATAGGCATGCCCATCATCGGCATCATGGGCATGGCGTTATTCATCGGCATCTGCATTGCATTCATCATGTTCGAAACTCCGTAATCGAAAGGAATGTTGAAATTCATGGGGCAGATTCTAAGGGCACATGACTGTGCTGCAAGATGATGACCGAGCAGTGAAAATCAACGCTCCACGAAGATTCTGGCTGATAGAACAGCCAGACAGAACGCTATAGCTATCAAGTTGAGCAGCAAGACCTGAAGACTAGACGCTATCACGCCGATAACGCTGCTATCGATATAACGATAACGACTATGCATACAACTGGAAGAAATAAACGTTCTAACCAGCGTGCAGAAAACCAGCTTTGAACGCCATTATTCCGTCAACGAACCCAGCGTCGATGTAGGTTCCTGGCTAATGCGTCAAGTAAATACCCCAGGAAACCAATCACCAGCACCATCGCCATCAATTCCGAATACGCCAACCGATCACGGGTATCGAGTATGAAGTAGCCCAACCCGGCGCTGACCCCGAGCATTTCGCATGGCACCAGCACGATCCATAGAATGCCGATCGACAGACGTGTGCCGGTCAGGACATGGCCAACAATGCCTGGAACGATAACTTTGCTGAGGGTCTCCCAGCGCGTTGCACTCAGGCTGCGGCTCAATTGCAGCCAGCGCGGGTCAAGTTGCCTGACCCCGGCAACGGTGTTGAGCAAGATCGGCCATACGGCGGCGAAAGTCAGCAGGAAATAGATCGGCTGATCACCCACGCCCATGAGCATCACCACCACCGGCATCCACGATAACGGCGAGATCATGCGCAATAGTTGAAAGGCTGGCGTGGTCGCGGCCTCAAGAGTGCGCGAACTGCCGATCAATAATCCCAAGGGGACACCGATCAGTAACGCCAGCGAAAGGCCGACGATAATCCGTTTCAGGCTGATCAGCACGTGCTCGTAAAGCTCGGGCCGCCCCAGCAACTCCCACAAGCTGGCAAAAGTTGCCTCAGGAGAGAAGCGTCCTGACAGGCCGTCCGTTTCGCCAAACAACTGGATGCCTGCCCACCAGAGGAGGAGCAGACAAAGCAGTCCGGCAATGCCGAGCACAAAGTGCCCGGCTGCCGGGTTTCGGGTCGCAGTCAAATGCCGAACTCCTCAGTGCGCTCAAAGCTGTCCCCGAGCCCGAAGGTCTTCAGGCCGCCCACAGCCGCAATACTGTTGCGCACAAAGCGATCATCCACCAGGTCGCGGGCGGCATACGCCGGATCCAGGTCGGTAAGGAAGCCTTTGTCGCCCTCGATCAACGTGTCTTTGAGACGGCGCACCAGTGCTTCGGTGTAACTCGGATAAGGGTACGGCTGGAAATCGATCCGATGCTCATCCCACTGCGCGTGCTGGATGGCACCGCTGGCCAGATAGCCTTGCCGCTCACTGGCCTGAGGCGCCAACACTCGATCGAGCACCGATTGGGCGTGCGGCGTATAGCGATTCTGGCCCTCTTTGGAGAGCAGCTTCGCCGCCTCGGCGCGGTTGTCGCGAGTCCAGACCTGAGCCTGCACGATGGCGCTGACCACTTTCTGTGACCACTCGGGACGGTTGTTTAAATCATGCTCGTGCATAAACACCACGCAGCAGGCATGGTTGCGCCACAGGTCACCGGTGAAGCGCTGAATACGCCCGACCTTGAGGTCTTCGGCCAGGGCGTTAAAAGGTTCGGCGACGATGTAGCCCGCAATCCGCTTACTGGCCAGTGCCGGGGGCATGTCTGAAGGCGGTAGCACAATCAGGTTGACCTCATTGGCCGCCAGTGCCGCACTGCCCGACTTGCTGACCGGCACCAGGCCGTTATCGCGCAGCAACCCTTGCAGCACAACGTTGTGTACCGAGTACCAGAACGGAATCGCCACCGTCTGGCCGCCCAATTGTTTGACGTCGTTGATGTGTGGCGCAACGGTCAGCCCCGAGCCGCCAACGTGGTTCCACGCGACCACCTTGGCAGGCACCTTGCTCGCGTAACGCGCCCAGACAGTCATGGGTGACAACAAGTGAATGACGTTGACCTGCCCGGAGATAAACGCCTCGATGACCTGCGCCCAGCTGCGCAGCAAAACCGGCCGTTCTGCCTTGATGCCCTGCGCCTCGAACAAGCCATTGTTGTGCGCTACCAGTAGCGGCGTGGCATCGGTGATGGGCAGATAGCCAATTCGCACCGGCGCATCAGGTTCGGCCGCAGCCCTGGCTTGCAAGCTGTTGAGCAAAGGCAAGGCGCCCGCTGCGGTCAGCATGGCACTGAGTTTCAGGAAGTCACGACGGGTGTGATTGAAATCGTCCAGGCACATGGCCATTCTCCGGTGAATCGAGCGATTGAAGGTTGTTGTTTGAATTGCGGCTCGCCCGCCGAAGGGTTTTGAGTATCTCGATACGCAGTGTGCCCAGTTCTTCGACCAGCTCGGCACGGGGCTGAGGCAGATCAATGCGCCCTCGCCTAACGTCCGCGCCGGGGTGTTGCCCAGTAGCAGGATTCGGTCGGAGAGCAGCAAGGCTTCATCAATGTCATGGGTAATCAGCACTGCTGCGGTGTCATGCCGCGCAATCACTTTGAGCAACAGCTGTTGCATGTCGGTGCGGGTCACTTCATCCAGCGCACCGAACGGTTCATCCAGCAATAACACCTGTGGCTGGCGGGCGAGGCAACGGGCCAGCGCCGTACGTTGCGCCATACCGCCCGACAGTTGCGCCGGGTGATAGCGCCGCGCATGGTCCAGGCCTACCTCAGTGATCGCCTGGCTGATACGAGCCTCGCGCTCGACGTCAGTCAGGTGCGGCTGGCGAGCAAAATCCAGGCCGAACGCCACGTTCTTTTCCAGCGTCAGCCAAGGCAGCAGACTCGGGTCCTGAAAGGCGACGGCCACCCGAGGGTGTGGGCCATTGATAGGTTCACCCAGCAAGCTGACCCTGCCTTCGCGAGCCGTCTGCAGGCCCGCCAATACGCGTAGCAGACTCGACTTGCCGACGCCGCTAGGGCCGAGAATGGACACGACCTCTCCCTTGGCCAGTGTCAGGTCAAAATTTTCCAGCACGCTTTGCCAGCCGTCATCGCGGGCATAGCCCAGACCGATACCCTCCGCCTCCAGCAACAGCCGACTCATGCTGCGTTTTCCCCGGCGTGGCGACGCAATTCGGCACGTAGCTGAACCAGGCTGGGCGTGACAATCGGCAGGAACGCCGACTCGCGCCAGCGCCGCGCAAAATGGCTGCCGTACTCACACAGAAAGGCTTTGCCGCCACTGGCTTGTAGCTCCAGTTGCACCGCAGTCGCAGCCGACTCAGCCAAGGCAATGCGCAGACGAAACAGTGCCGCCGGTTGAGTCAGGAAGCGCCCATCCAGCAGCCCTCGCTTGAGTTCATCCACGGTGCTTTGCAGATGCAGCGTATGTTCCTCCAGCTCACCACGCAGGACCGAACGCGAGCCCTGCAAATGATTATCGACCTCCTTGAAGGCGCGCCGTGCAAGCCCGATCGACATGCCGCATTGCAAACCGAGAAACGCCGGCCGTACAGCAGGCAGAAACTGCCGGGCATCGTCGTGCAGCAACCATTCGGCGCTCAGTTGCACGTCTTTGAGTTGCAGTGCGGCGGTGTTGCTCGATTGCAGCCCCATCAACTGCAGGTCGTCAGAGCGTTGCAAACCCTCGGCAGTCTGGGGGATTGCCAGAATAAACGGCTTGCCGCCCTGCTCGTGCTCAATGGCCGCGGCGACCACAAAACCACTCTTGCGCAGGTTGGTGACCCAGTGCAGTCGGCCATTCAGCGTCCAGCCATCAACGAGCGGGCGAGCACTGATCTGTAATGATTCAATGCCCGAGAGGAACTTCATCGCGTTGGACAGCCCCGTCGCACCCGCCAGCTGGCCGCTGAGCAGATCCGGCAACAAACGTTGACGCAATGCGGTGTTAGGGCTGTGCAGCAAATATTCGATAAACGCCCTTTGGCCCCACAACACGAACGCTGCGGCCAGTGAGTGGCCTGCCACGTGTGCGACTGCTTCGACGGCATCCGCAACATCACCGCCGCTGCCGCCCTGTTCGCTCGGAATGCCAACGCCCAGTACCTGCGCACCGACCAGTTGCGCCAGTACCTGCTCAGGATCGTGACTGCCAAGGTCAAGCGCGTTGGCGTGGACATCCAGCCATTGGCTTGATTCGGAGTTGAGCATGATGGTTCTCCCGAGCTGCGTATTAATGGTCTGGCCCCTGCCACTGGTAAGCCGCCAGTTCAGGATTGAGCGGCGTCCTGGCAAACACATTGGCGAAGTTGCACAAGGTCGCCAGGCTCACGCCGAGGATCACCTCCAATGCGTGGCCCTCGCCGTAACCCGCCGCCAGAAATGCCTCATAGTCCGTATCGCTGACATTGCCACGGGTCGCAATCACGGCACGGGTAAACGCGGCCAATACTTCGAGTTTTTCCTCGGGCAGCGACCGGCCCGCGCGTAGCGCATCGACCACGGGCTGTGGCAGCCTAGCCTTGTTGAGCGCCACGGACGTATGCCCGGCGACGCAAAAACTGCATTCATGGGTGGTGGCCGCAATCAACTGCACAACTTCCCTTTCTGCCAGACTTAGCTCAGCCTTGCCGTTGAGTGCCGATACGGTGAGATAGGTTTCCAGCGCTACTGGTGCGTTAGCCAGTACCCCGAGAAGATTAGGGATAAACCCGGAGGTCGCCTGAGCTTTTTCCAGAAAGCCCTTGGCAGCCTCAGGGGCGCTTTGTATTGAGTGAACAGTGACACGAGACATGGAGTGGACTCCTTGATACAAGATGGGTCCAAGTCTGTTGGTTATAAGAATTTCGATCCATATTCTAAAGTCGCAATTACTTGCTCCTGAGTGTTTCCCTTAGATGATTTCTTCAAGCCCTCTTATCGATTGGTTATTAGAAAGCCTGGAGCTGGACGCCAGCCTGTTCCACGTGGGTCGCTATTGCGGCGGCTGGCATGCCAGTACTCACGGCATGGCGCGAGCCAGCTTCCATCTGGTGGTGCAAGGGCACTGCTGGTTGCACATTGATGGTGAAGAACAGGCGCAACGGCTCGACAGCGGCGATGCAGTATTCCTGCTGCGGGATGTGAACTATCGACTGTCCAGTGAAGCGCAGCCTGAAGCGGCGCGCAGCCAGCCGCGCATGGCGATGCAGGCGCTCGACAACCAGGCCACGGAAGGCGTCGGGCTGGTCTGCGGTTTTTTCCACTTCCAGTCAGGCTTGTCATCGCTGCTGATCGAAGCATTGCCCGACTGGTTGATCCTGCGCGCAGACGAGCCGTCGTCCGATGCGGCACGCAGCTTGTTCCAGCTGATTCTGCTGGAATGCGATCGGCAACCGGCGCCCTCCTCTTCAATACTGGAGCGGCTCAGCCACCTGCTGTTTTTATACGTTCTGCGCCAGCATGTGGCCGATAACCAGGCCTTGCGCGGCCTGGTTGCGCTGGCAAAAAATCCGGCGTTTGCCGGGCTGCTGGCAAAGATGATCGAGCACCCGGAACAGCCGTGGGGCCTGGAAAACATGGCAGCCTCCACTGGCCTGTCCCGCTCGGCGTTTTTCAAACGTTTCAATGAATTGGCAGGACAATCGCCGGGGCAGGTTCTACTCATGCTGCGCATGCGCCATGCGTGCCGTTATCTGCAGGCGAACAAGACCGTCGAACACGTCGCGACGGCAGTGGGTTATCAATCCACTGCCGCGTTTACTCGAGCGTTCAACAAGACCATCGGCGTTCAACCCGGCGCGTATCGCAGACAGCACGAAGGCCGTTAGTGGCTGGATATCGGGGCCTGACTGCCCAGTAGTTGTTTGAGCAACTGAAGTACACGTTCGGGCTTCTCCAGCATCAACTGATGACCGCATTGATCGAGCAATTCGAAACTGGCATTTGGCAGACGCCGGGCAAGCGCCTCGCCTCCTGCTGCCGGGGTCAGGCCGTCACTGTCGCCCGCCACGACGTGGACGTCCACCTTGATACTGTCCAGCTCGATAAGCTCCGGCCAGCGTGCTTGAGTCATCAGCGCTTTGAACACGTAGAGCGGATTACTTTCGGTGAGTTTTTCTTCATAGGCCACCAGTGCCGGATCGGCCTGAACATGCCAGGCGCGCTCGCGAAAACCTTTGGCAAGCCAGGGACGCAGCCTTTCCAGCAGCCATGCAGGCAAGGACAGAACCGGATTTTTCGCCTCAGGGCGGCGCAGCATTGAGCCCAGCAACAAGACGCTTTCGACACTGCGGGCATTCCCCTGCCGCTCCAGCTCGGCCAGGGCGCCGAGGGTCAGACCAGTGCCAAACGAATGGCCGACCAGCACATTGCGTTCACTCTGGTAACGACGCAATACCTCAAGGTAATCTTCGACCAGTTCGTCCCAGGCATAGGCCGCCGAGTGCTGTGGCTTGGCGCTGGCGCCATGGCCGAGCATGTCCCAGGCCACTAAGTTGTAGCCTTCTGCGGCCAATGCCTGCCACTGGTTACGCCATTGGTCCTTGTTACCGCCGCTGCCGTGGCAGAAAAACACCACCCGGTTTTCATTTCGCGTACCGGTGTGGCACGCGATATCGATGAAGCGTCCCGGGCGGATTTCTACGCGTTCCCCTGCGACTGTGTTTGGGGCAACGCTTTTCGCGGCATCATGCATACACTTTCTCTCCATTGAACAGATCGCTTTCCAGCAAATGTAGATGCTCGCGCAAGGTTTGACCGCCGTACTCAAGACGGAATAGCCCCCTGCGCTGCAATTCAGGAACAACCCCGTCGACAAAATCCTCAAGGCCGCCCGGTAAAAACGCCGGCATGATGTTGAACCCGTCCGCCGCGCGCCCTGTGAACCACTCTTCCAGTTCGTCCGCAACCGATGCCGCGGTGCCGACCACCACTCGATGCCTGCGGGCTGCGGCCATGCGCAAGTACAGCTGACGAATGCTCAGCCCCTCCTTCTGCGCCACCTCACGTAGCAGATGCTGACGACTCACGCCCGAGTTGGTAGGCGGCAGGTCTGGCAATGGTCCATCCAGCGGCGCGGTGGACATGTCAGCCCCACCGGCGATATCCGAAAGCAGTGATAACCCCACTTCAGGTTCCACCAGTGCCTGCAACTGCTGATACAAATCCTCTGCGTGGGCCTGGCTGCTGCCAATCACCGGCAGGATGCCCGGCATTACTTTCAGGCTGTCCGGGTCGCGGCCAAGTCTGGCCATGCGACGTTTGATATCGGCATATAGCGCTTGCGCGCAAGACAGGTCCGGTTGGGCGGTGAACAGTACTTCAGCATGCGTGGCGGCAAACTCACGGCCCACGTCGGAGGCTCCGGCCAACACTTGCACCGGGGCGATGCCTTGCTGTCGCCATACGGCGCGAACCGACTCAAGAAAGCCGGTCGCCTTCTGATAGCGCTGAGCATGTTCAAAATGCTGGTCGCGACCAAAATTGGGGGCTTCCTGAACATTGCTCGACGTAACCAGATTCCAGCCTGTTCGCCCGCCACTCAGGCGATGCAGGGAAGCAAAACTGTGCGCCACGGTCTGCACACTGTTATAGGACGAAGTCACTGTGGCAATCAGCCCGATGTTGCGGGTCACGGCTGCCAATGCGCCCAACAATGTCAGCGGTTCGAAGTGCTCAGTGCGGGCCATACGGCTCAAAGCAGGTAGTTCACCGGGCAGCATTGCCAATGTGTCCGACAAAAACACGGCATCGAAACAACCGCGCTCGGCCGTCTGCGCCAAGTGTTGATAATGTTCCAGGCTCAGGCCGCCATCAGCTTGAGCCTGGGGCAAGCGCCAGGCCGCAATGTGATGACCGGTGGCCATGAGAAATGCATTAAGGCTCATTTGCCGTGAAGTGTGGGTCATGAACAAACTCTGTCGGGTTCAACATCGTCAGGCGTAAGCGCCGCCCTGGGCAACGCCTTGAGCAAGGCTTGGGTATAGGGATGAGAAGGAGCGGTGAATACCGCAGCGACCGAGCCGGTCTCGACGACCTTGCCCTGATGCATCACGGCAATCCGGTCGCAGATTCGTGCGGCGACGCGCAGATCGTGAGTGATGAAAATCAGGCTCAGTTTGAGGCGTCGTTGCAGGTCTTCGAGCAGTTCGAGGATCTGTACCTGAATCAACGCATCAAGGGCAGAAACGCACTCGTCAGCAATCAGGATTTTCGGTTGTACTGCCAGCGCCCGAGCGATGCCGATGCGCTGGCGCTGGCCGCCGGAAAACGCTTGCGGGTAGCGCTCGAATGCACTGTCAGGCAAGCCCACCAGTTCAAGCGTCTGCAACGCGATCAGCCTGGCTTGCTCGGTGCCGACACCATGAGCCAGCGGCCCGGTCATGATGATGTCCCCGACCCGCTGACGCGGGTTCAGGGACGCGAACGGGTCCTGGAAAATCATCTGGATGTCGCTGCGTAACGGACGCAGTTGAGCGGAGGACAATCGGGTAATGGTTTGCCCGTGCCATTGAATATCACCTGAATCAGGACTTAGCAGGCGAATCAGATTGCGCCCCAGCGTCGACTTTCCTGAACCCGACTCGCCGACAATCCCCAAGGTTTCTCCTTCCCGTAATTGCAGATCCACGTGGCGCAACGCCTGATTCTGCTGACGCCGAAACCACCCCTGAGAACGGCTGAATGACTTGCTGACACCCGCCGCGCTCAACACGACGTCGGCAGCGGCGTCATGCCTGCGCGCATGGACAGCTTTGGTCGAAACGGCTTCTATAAGGCGTCGGGTGTACGTCTGCCGAGGTGTCTGCAATACCTGAGTGACATTGCCCTGTTCGATCAAATGGCCTTTTTCCAGTACCAGCACCCGATCAGCGATAGCCTCAACCACGGCAAAATCATGGGTAATGAACAACACCGCCATACCCTTCTCACGCTGGATACGCCTGAGCAACTCAAGCACCTGCGCTTGAGTCGTGACGTCCAGCGCCGAGGTCGGCTCATCGGCAATCAACAGCAGCGGATCAAACGCCAGCGCCATGGCAATCACGACTCTCTGGCGCTGACCGCCAGACAGCTGGAACGGGTAGGCATGCTGCAATGACTGCGGGTCAGGCAACCCGACATAGCCAAGCAGCTCAACCACCCTGCTCCGTCGTACCTGGCGCGATTGCACGCCATGAGCGGCAAGGGTTTCATCAATCTGCCGACCAATGCTCAGCAGCGGATTGAGCGCGCTCATCGGTTCCTGAAACACCATGCTGATGCCGCGCCCACGCAACTCACGCATGGCCTCCTCGTCCAGCTCCGCTAGCTCGCGCCCCTGAAATAACAGACTGCCCGCCTCAGGATGCAGTTGCTCGGGCAGCAGACGCAGGATCGCGTTGGCGAGCATTGACTTGCCGGAGCCAGACTCACCCACCACACAAAGGCATTCGCCCGGCTCAATCTGCAGCGACAGGTCATACAGTGCATGGCTGCGGTCAGCGTCAGCAGGCAACGGAATACGCAAGCCGGAAATACTCAGCAACGGCTGGCTCATGAGTTCACCTCGTTACGCCTTGGCGGCTCGAACGCGATCCGCAAACCTTCGCCGATACGATTGACGGCCAATACGCAAAACATGATCGCCAGTCCAGGCAACAGACTCATCCACCACGCCTGCCGCAACATATTGCGCGATGCGTTGATCATGTAGCCCCAGCTCATTGCTTCCGGGTCGCCCAATCCGAGAAATGCCAAGGCCGCTTCGGTCAGAATCGCGGTGGCCATGACAAAGGTCATGGTCACCAGCAACGGCGAAAGTGCATTGGGCAGGATCTGCGTGGCAATGATCGCCAGCGGCCGCTGACCGAGCACTTGCGCCGCCAGCACGAACTCCCGCTGACGCAAGCTGAGCACTTCGCTGCGTACCAACCGCGCCACGGATGGCCAGGCTACCAGCGCGATACCCAGCACCACAGACCACAGCGAAGGCTCCAGCACAGACACCAGAATCACCGCCAACACCAATTGCGGCACGATCTGAAAAAACTCGGCGATGCGCATCAAGAGTTCGTCCAGCCAGCCACCCACATAACCTGCCAGCGCTCCCACGCTCAGCCCCACCAGCAAGGTCGCCAGGCTGGCAAGCGCGGCAACCGCCAGGGACATGCGAGCGCCGTACAACATGCCGCTGGCGATATCGCGGCCCAGCATGTCACTGCCCAGCCAGTGCTCGGCAACGGTAAAAGGCGCGAGCAGAGGTTTGGCTGTCATCGCCCAGGGCGACTCAACCCCCAGCCAGGGCGCGGCTAACGCCAGCACCGCCAACACCAGCAAAAAAAGGCTACTGAACAACGCGCCACGTTGGGCCACAAAACGTTGTAAAACCGGGAATCGGGCCATCAACGCGGCCCTCCACTGCCAATCCGTGGGTCGAGCCAACGGCATATCAGGTCAGTCAACAAGTTGAAGCCCACAACCAATACAGAAATCACCAAAAACACGCCCAGCAGCAATGCGTAGTCACGCTGCCCGAGTGCGTCGTACAACAGCCTGCCGATACCCGGCCAGGCATAAACCACCTCGATCAATAATGCGCCGCTCGCCAGTTGCCCCAGTTGCAGACCGGCAAAGGTGATGACTGGCAGCAAAGCGTTACGCAGCACGTGCCCATATAAAATACGACGTGGATGCAGCCCCTTGGCACGGGCAGTTTTGACAAACTCCTGGGCCATGGCCTCCAGCATCGCGGCGCGGGTAAGGTGTACGTATAACGCCAGAAACAGAAAGCTCAAGGACAGACATGGCAGCAAAAGATGCGTGACGTAATCACTGATCCACGCCCAGCCGTGCAGCTCCTGACCCACCGACGCAATGCCGAATGCAGGCAACCATTCGAGCAGCACCGAAAACAGCAGAATTAACAACAGCGCCAGCCAGAACGACGGCGTCGCGTACAACACCAATGCGCTGTGAGTGATCAATTTGTCGAGCCAGGCACGCCGTGATCGATTGCGTGCAGCGACGATTCCCAGCGCAACCCCGACCAGCGACGAGAGCAGAAACGCCGAGCCCATGAGTAACAATGTCGCGGGCAAGCGTTCGGCAATCAGCGACCAGACACTGGTCTGGTTACGATAGGAATAGCCCAGATCCAGTTGCGCGACCTGCGTGAGGTAATTGAACAACTGCTGCACCAGTGGTTGATCCAGACCCATGTTGTGACGCAGTGTTTCGATATATTGCGCGTCATCGACCCCGGCCTCCCCCGCCATCAATAGCGCCGGATCACCAGGGGCAATGCGGATCAGCAAAAAGCTCAGCACCAGCACCCCGACGACCACGGCCAACGCCCGGCCCAAACGCCAGCCCAGATAAAGCAGCCAGTTCATGGCGCCGGACGCTCCAGATAAACGCTGTCATAGCTCTCGTTGAGACTGGTGGCGGTCTGCAGCAGATTTTTCACCTGAGAGTGGTACAGCGTCGGGAAGCGCATTTCGAAGATCGGCGCCAACGGCAGATCATGGTTGAGCAGATTTTCCAGTTCGCTATAGGTCTTGGTACGTTCTGCGCCTTCGGGTAGATCGGCGACTTTCTTCCATTGCTCGTCAGCCGCCGGATTGTTGTAACCGCCGACGTTGGAGAATGGCGAAGTCTTGTTGATGTTCTCGGAGCGGTACAGGTACGAGGTGACCAGGTACGGATCGCCAATCTGGAAGATGAAGTTGTAGGTCAGGTCGAACTCCCAGTTACTGACCCGCTGGAACCAGGTTGCCGCATCGGAAGTTACTACATCGACCTTGAAACCCAAAGGTTGCAGGGATTGTTTGGTGTACTCGGCCAGGCGCTCCCAGGCCCCGCCTTTTTCGCCGTTGAGCAAGCGAATGCGAGTCTTGCTGACATCCACGCCAGATTCGGCGATAAGCGCCTTCGCCTTGGCCAGATCGAATGAATACTGAACCAGAGAAGGATCATGAAACGGAGTACTCGAAGCGAACGGTCCCTGCGCAACCTTGCCTGCGCCGAAGAAAATATTGTCGACGATAAAGGGACGGTTCAACGCGTAGAGAATCGCCTGGCGTACCTTGACGTTATCCAGTGGCGGTTTGCGCAAATTCATCTGCAAAAATGCGAGGCCCGAATACAGCTCGTAGCCTTTCTCGCTGGCCGTCACGTCCGGCAATGCGCTCAAGCGCTGCAAGTCAGCGTAATCAGCATCGCCACTGCGTAGCACCTGCACATCGTTGCGCTCAAATGCTGCCGCCCGGGAAGATGCGTCGGGCAACACATGGAAGATCACCTCGTCGAGATACGGCAGGCCTTTTTTCCAGTAATCCGGGTTCTTCGCCAGTTTGATATACGCGCCGCGCTTCCACTCCTTGAACACGAACGGGCCGGTACCTACCGGTTTCAGGTTGTAGGGGTTGTTACGAAAGTCAGTACCGGCATAAAGGTGTTTGGGCGCAACCGGACGCAGGCCGCTGCCCAACAGGGACAGCAACGGTGCGAAAGGCTTTTTCAGATGGAAGACCACTTGAGACTGTGTCGGCGCTTCGATGCTGGCCACATAACTGGCAAAAATATCGCCTAGACGTTTGTCCAGTTCCGGGTAGAAGGTCTGGAAGCTGAACAGTACGTCGTCGACCGTAAAAGGCTGACCGTCTTGCCAACGCACGCCTTCCTGCAAGTCGAAGGTGTAGGTCAGGCCGTCCGGGGAGATCGTCCAGTGTTTGGCCAGTACCGGTTGTGGATTAAGGCTGGTGTCGAAGGTCAGCAGTCCTTGCAGTACCTTGCCGCTGACGTATTGGGTGGACACATGGGTGACGACGCCGTGCATCAGCGATGGAGGCTCTGGTTGTGCGACGAGATTGAGGATGCCGCCCACTTGCGGCTCGGCCTGTGCGATGCCGATGCTCAGTGCCAGGCTGGCAGCCAACCCGGTCAGCAGCGCCCTCGCACCCTGCCGCCAGGCACCACGTGATGACGAAACGGGTTGCGAGGTGTGAGCGATGTGGCGTCTGGGCATGTGAACTCCTGGGCAATGTTCGAGCGACGCCAACAGCGACGTCCGATTACCCTGATAGCAAGCGCTGTGCCACGGCCTGCTAGTCCACTGGCATGGTGCTTTGCCGATTCTGCAACGCTCTGCACTGATGAAATATCCACACACTGGCCAGCATGTTGTGGAAAAAGCAGCAGTCTTTGGTGCCTGGATTTATGTGCAGAGAAGCACGAGTATCTACACGTTCTTCATTTAATGAAAAAACCTGACTGGCACAAGGTTTGCGACTACCGCATAAATCCTCTTCAGCGAGCAGCCAGAAATGTCACAGGATTATTTGGGCAATCCCATCGACAGCCAGCGGGACGACACCCGACGCGGCATTGACGATTTCGTGGGCGGTTTCCTCGGCTATCAGCCACGAGCAGAAAACATAATTGCGGCTGCCGACGCAGACCCACAATCGGTCCTCGCCAACGCTTTCGCCGGGCTGTTGATGATGTTTATAGAATCCCCGGCCGGCCCTGGCCTTGCCGAGCACTATCGACAGCGCGCAGAGCAGGCAAGTCCTGCCAGCCATCCTCGCGCAACGCTGTACCTGCAATTACTCAATGCCTGGACAGCCGACGACGTGCCGCAGGTGATATTACTCAGCGAACAACTGGTCGACGAATATCCGCGCGACCTGTTCGCCGTGAAACTGAACCAATACCTGCACTTCAATCGCGGCGACTGGCCCGCAATGCTGCGAATCGCGATAAAAGCGCTGGAAAAAACCGGCGATATCGCCCACACCCATGGGCTGCTGGCATTTGCCTACGAGCAGTGCCACTTACTCGATCAGGCCGAACTGTCAGCGCGCAAGGCACTCGCTCTGCAACCTGACGAGCCCTGGGCGCAGCACGCGCTGGCGCATGTACTGCTGACCCAAGGCCGGATCAACGAAGGCACCGCTTTTTTAGAGCAAGCAAGCCCCGGCTGGGCAAACCTGAACTCTTTTATGCAAACCCATAACTGGTGGCATCTGGCGCTGTTTCATCTGGCTCGCGGGCGTCACCAGCAGGTCCTGGATATTTACGACCAACACGTATGGGGGATTTTCCCCGAGTACTCACAGGACCAGATCGGCGCAGTGTCGCTGTTGGCCCGGATGGAGCTGGCGGGTATCGACGTCGGTCCGCGCTGGCAAGCCCTTGGCGAATACCTGCGGGTGCGGGTTGAAGACACTGTTCAGCCGTTCCTCAGCCTGCAATACCTGTACGGCCTGGCTCGCGCCGGGCTCAACCGCGAAGCCGCGCAACTCCTTGACGCACTGACAGCCCGCGCAAGCCAGGCGCCTGCGTTTTCACGCGCGGCTTGGAAGGACATCAGCCTCCCGATGGCTCACGGCTTGCTGGCGCATGCTCAAGGCGACCACGATAACGCAGCGCAATGGTTGGCCGCAGCCCTGCCGCGTCTCAACGAAATTGGCGGCAGCCATGCGCAACGTGATCTCTTCGCACTGATTGAACTTGACGCCCGAGTGCAGTCTGGCGACTGGCTGGCGGTGCAGCAGACACTTGAGTCACGCCGCCGCTATGACGGCTTCGACGTCCCGACCAATCTGGCGCTGGAGCGGGTTTATCACGCGCTGGGCCTGCCAGCTGAAGCGCGTCGCGCCCGACAGCGCGTCACCGAAGTGCTGGCACCGCACGGCGAAATCAAGCATTAACTGACGCCCGAGCTAGATGCACACCCCGAGCAATGGCTCGCGCTACACAATCGGCAGCGGCCGAACCAATGCGCCCGACATCCACTTGCCGCCGCGCCCCACCGGCAAGCTCAACAGCACCGGAGCTGATGGCGAAAACGGTGTCTCCATCGAACGGCAGATGAGCAGGACGTACCGCCCGGGCAATGCCGTCCTGAGCCATGATCGCCATGCGCGTGCATTCGGCGGTAGTCAGTTGTGCATTGCAGGCAACCACCACCAGCGTGGTGTTTGCCCCGGCTTGCAGGCGACCCATGGCGTCAAGCCTCGACAGCTCGGGGATCGGATCGCTGGCATCCATATCAAACATCGGCCGATGCCCACCGAACTCGCCGCGAATCTCCCAGGGCCAAGACCAGAAAGTTTTGCCATCGGGCATATACACCGAGCCGATCGGATTGGCGACGACCAGCGCCGCCACGATCAAGCCATCACCAAGATCCAGCGACGCTGAACCCAGCCCGCCCGGTAATACACCCGCCATGGCGCCTAGCCCCGCCCCCGTGCTGCCTTGGGCGAAATCCTCAGACGCTGCTGCAAAGGCCTCAAACCCCAGTCGTCGATACGGCGGCTCCAGCCCCCAACGCTTGTCACCTTCGTTGGCCAGATCATGCAGCACAGCCGCCGGTACGATAGGTATACAGGGTGTGCCGTGATTCAATTGCAGGCCAACCCCTTCGGCAGAGAGCGCGGTTGCAACCGCATCGGCGGCGCCCAGCCCGAACACCGACCCGCCAGAAAAGACCAGCGCATGCAGTTGGCCCACCATGTTCTGTGGTTCCAGCGCTGCGGTTTCCCGCCCTGCCGGTCCCCCACCCCGAACATCAACGCCAGCGGTCCAGCCACGATCGGCACGAATTACCGTCACGCCACTTTTGACCCTGGCGTCCGACGCATGACCGACCCGCAGGCCGGGAACATCGGTAAGGGCATTACGAATACCAGGCAGCGGCATGTACATCTCCATCAATTGATCAATCAGTTGTTGGCGATGGACAGCAAGCGCTGTGCCAGTGAAGTCAAAGGAGGACGCGATCTCAACGAAGTGTGATGTCGTGGGACCGGCCTCAGCCGGGAAGAGGCCGGGGCAGACAATGAATCCTTTGCAGCAGACATACCGCCTTCCCGGCTAAAGCCGGTCCCACGACATAGGGTCTACGCAAGATCGTTCGCCCCGCCAAACCCTCTGACCAAAAACCACTCATCCCGCTGCGGGAAAACCAGCAGCCTGCCCCGCCAACTGTTAAAAAAACACCAACGCCTTCAGCGATGTCCTCTATCACATTGATATCTATTGGTTTTTATAGATGGCACAGGGCTTGCTCTATTGCTGCACCAGCGCTTGAGACGGTCGCAGCACGAGCCGGCGACAAGCCGATTAAAACTAAAACGACGCAACGCCAAGTTTGCGCCAGAACAATGCCCTGGCTCGGCATCCCATGAGGGCACCGGCCACCGCCCAATGGGAGCATCAACCAACATGAGTCATTCACACGCCAGTCAGTCCCGACAAAAACGTCGGCTTTTCGCCCATACGCTACTGTTTCTTTCGATCTGCGAGGCCGCCGGTTACAGCAGCCTGAGCCTCGCCGCCGAAGCGGCCGATAACCCGCTCGACACCGTCGTGGTCGTAGGTAACCGTGGTCAGGCGCGCACGCTGGCTGAAAGCCCTTCGCCGGTTGACGTGATTTCCTCAACGCAACTTCAGGCCACTGGCCAAGGCGATCTGACACGGGCGTTGAGCCGTGTTCTGCCCTCACTCAACCTGCCTGCATCGTCAGGCTTCGGCTCCACGTCTATCGTGCGGCCCATCAGCCTGCGCGGCCTGAATGGCGATCAGGTTCTGGTACTGGTCAATGGCAAGCGTCGGCACAACAGCGCGTTACTCAACAACGCCACCTCACTGAACTCTGGCTCGCAACCGGTGGACATCGACATGATCCCCACCGCGCTGGTGGACCATGTAGAGATCCTCCGCGACGGCGCATCGGCGCAGTACGGCTCGGATGCCATTGGCGGCGTGATCAACATCGTACTCAAGCAGACCGATCATGGCGGCAGCGTGGCCACCACCTACGGTCGAAACTACGAAAACGGCGATGGCGAAACCGTGCGCCAGACCGGTAATGTCGGGTTCGCACTGCCCAACGACGGCTTCATCAACCTGGCCCTGGACGTTAAAAAACAGCGCGTCTCGGATCGCTCCGACAACGCCCTCTACACCGACTCCGCAGGCAACGCGAGCAACCAGCACACCTATTACGGCACCGGCCTGCCAGAGGCTCGTAACTTCAGCCTGGGCTACAACGCCGAACTGCCGATCGGCGATTCGACCCTCTATTCCAATGCCACCTACACCCGACGCAACTCGGAAAAACCTCTGGCCTTCCACCAGCCAGCTTCATTCAACGGCATCGCCACGCCGTTCCCGGAAGGAATTGAAGATACCCTGCGCTTCATCGAAAACGACTTTCAGTTCACGGTGGGCAACAAGGGCCAGGCGCTCGGTTGGGATTACGACCTGTCTAGCACCTATGGTCAGGACCATGCCCGCGCGACCCTGCGTGATACTTACAACCTGAGCTACGGCGCCGACTCGCCCACGTCGGTGGATACCGGCGTTAAAACTTTCAGTCAGTGGACCAACAACCTCGACCTGACCCGTTCGTTCGATCTTGGCCTGGCCAGACCGACCCAGATTTCCTGGGGCTTGGAGCAGCGCTATGAGAACTACAAAATCGGCAAAGGTGACTATGAGTCCTACGCCAGCGGCCCATTCACGGTGGGCGGCAACGGCGCCCCCATTCCACCGGGGACTATTTCCGGCGCGGGCACTACACCACAGGATGCCGCCGAACGCGGCCGCACCAGCCTTGCGGGCTATGGCGAGATCGGCCAAGACCTGACCGATAAATGGCACATCGACCTGGCGGGACGCTACGAGCACTACAACGATGGCTCAGGCACAACCACTAATGGCAAGCTGTCGACCCGCTATCAACTGACGCCAATTCTCGCCGTGCGCGGTACTGCGAGCACAGGATTCAGGGCACCATCGCTGGCTCAGCAGATCTACAGTTCGACCTCCCAGAGCAACGTCAACGGCAACCTGTTCGACTACCGCAACGTGGCTGTGGACTCTGACGTCGCCAAAGCTCTGGGAGCTTCAAATTTGAAGCCGGAAAAATCCACCAACTACAGTCTCGGCGTAACGCTGCAACCTACCGACGCCACTAGCATTACCCTTGATGCTTACCAGATCAAAATTCGCGACCGCATTGCCCAGACAGGCTATCTGGGCGGCACACCGGCCATTCAGGCGATCCTGACCGGGGCGGGGCTCAACCCTAATCAGGCGGTGACCTACTTCACCAACGCGCTGGACACCACCACGCGTGGCGTCGACCTGGTCGGCGACTACCGCCAGGATCTGGGGGGCTATGGTCGCGTGCGCTACACCCTTGGCTTTAACTGGAACACTACGCAGATCGATGACATCCACGCTTCGAGCGTTGCTCAGGCGGCGCTGGGCCCAACCGGCGGCTATGACCGACAGCGTCAGGGCAACCTCAAGCACGGTGTACCGGAGTCGAAAACCCTGCTGGGTGCCAACTGGGACATCGGCAAATTTCAGGTCGGCCTGAATCTGACCCGCTTCGGCGAGTACACCGAATACGGGACTGCCGAACAGTTTGACCGCACCCACGCGGCAACCTGGATCACAGACCTCAATGTCGATTACCACGTGACCAGTCAGATCACCCTGACAGCCGGGGCGAACAACCTGTTCAACAAGTATCCGGAACGCACCAATCTGCCGACCGCCTCGGGCGCTTTCCCTTACGGGACCTTTTCCCCGTATGGAACCACCGGCGGCTACTGGTACACCGGCATAGCCTACGCATTCTGAGCATTGTTCTGCCGCTCCTTGCCCGGTTCATCCGGCCCAGGGGCGGCCCTTTATTACCGGGAGCCTTCCATGACCCGTCGCACTGATCAGATCAAACTCGGCGCCTTTCTGGCCAACAGCGGCCATCATGTCGCCGCATGGCGCCATCCACTGGCCCAAGCCGATGCCAGTCAGGATTTCGAACACTTCAAGCAAATTGCCCAGACCGCCGAACGGGGCAAGTTCGACGCGCTATTCATCGCCGATGTTGTCGCCGTCTGGGGTCACCATCATGACGCGCTGAGCCGCACAGCCCGCGCCGAACATTTTGAACCCCTGACATTGATGTCGGCCCTGGCCGCTGTCACCCACAATATTGGCTTGATTGCCACCGCCACGACCACCTATAACGAGCCGTACCATATTGCCCGTAAGTTCGCCTCGCTGGACCACTTGTCCAAGGGGCGCGCAGCCTGGAATCTCGTGACGTCTGTGGTCAGCGACGAGGCCTGGAATTTTGGTCGTGAGCAACACACCGATCATGCCGACCGTTACCAGCGCGCCGAAGAGTTCCACGATGTGGTGCAAGGCCTGTGGGACAGCTGGGAAGACGATGCGTTTGTGCGCAACAAACAGAGCGGCATCTATTTCGATGAGAGCAAGCTGCATGTCCTGAATCACAAAGGCCCGCACTTCTCAGTACGCGGCCCGCTGAACGTTGCACGTCCGCCTCAGGGCCATCCGGTGCTGGTGCAGGCCGGCGCGTCCGAACCCGGCAAAGCGCTGGCCGCCCGGGTTGCCGAAGTGATCTTCGTCGTCAATCACGATGTTACCGGGGCCCAGGCGTTCTACGGCGATATCAAAGCCCGTGCGGCCGCACTGGGACGCGACCCGGACGCGATCAAAGTTCTGCCGGGCATCACTCCATTCATCGGTGAAACGCGAGAGCAGGCACAAGCTTTGTTCGAGGAGTTTCAGGCATTGATTGATCCGGTCCTGGGCTTACGGCTGCTGGCCGATACCCTGGGCGATGACATTGACCTCTCAGGCCATGACCTGGACGGCCCACTCCCGGCCACTGAACCCGGCCAGCGCGGCAGCCGCCGCGACGGCGTACTGGAACTGGCCCGCAAGGAAAACCTCAGCATTCGTCAGCTGTACCTGCGACTGGCAGCGGGCAACCCGGTAATTGGCACGGCAACAGACATCGCCGACACCTTGCAGACCTGGTTCGAGGCACGGGCCTGCGATGGCTTCAATGTATTCTTCCCCTACTTCCCCGGCGCTATCGATGTCTTTGTCGATCAAGTGATTCCGCTGCTGCAAAACCGTGGCCTGTTTCGTACCGAGTACGAAGGCAACACGCTGCGCGAAAACCTTGGTCTGAGCAGACCGGAAAATACCTTGCAGAAGGCACGAAACAAAGCCTTGGCGGACGTGTCATGAGACGTTGCGGGGCCCTGCTGATTACCTTCAGCAGTCTGCTCACCACGCCTGCCTTTGCCTTGAATATTTTGCTCAGCAACGACGACGGCTATGCCCACGCTAACATTCGGGCGTTGTACAGTGAGCTCAGATCACAAGGTCACAACGTCAAGATCGCCGCGCCCTTCAGTGAGCAAAGTGCACGTGGCGGCGCGTTCATTTACGGACGTAAAGTACAGATCGGGCAGGACGCAGACCCCGCGTGGCCCGACAGTTACTACCTGAGCACCTCGGAAAAAGGCGTATGCACCAGCCTCGCCTGTGCCGGTGAGACAGTTGACATCACCATCAGCGCCACACCGGTCATGGCCGTTCTGATGGGCCTGAAAAAAGTTATGCCGCAAGCGGATCTGGTCATCGTTGGTCCCAACCCTGGCAACAATCTGGGCGTCATCAACAACGCTTCCGGGACGTTCAACGCGGCCAGTGTTGCGCTGCTGACTGGTGTTCCAAGCCTGGCGGTCAGTACTGACCTCAAGGAAAAAAATCCGCTAAAAGTGGCTACGCTTATTGCCGGGCTGGTGAAAAATCTTGAGCAGCATCGCCAGCCGGACGGGGCGCTGCTGCCCAAGGGGATCGGTTTGAATATCAATCTGCCGCCACTGACTGCCATCAAAGGCGTACGCCTGACCCAAGTTGGCAGCTACGTGCCTTTCGCGGTGATCTACACCGACGACATGGGTAAGCTCGACGTCAGACTGGCCGGACAACCCGGCATCAGTTTTCAGTACAATCCACCGCCAGGCGCCAGCCAACAGGATGATGAAGCGGTCTGGCTCGACAAGGGCTATTTGACCATCAGCCCCTTCAACGCTATTCCGGCAACGGTCAACGCAGCGTCTGAACTTCAGTCGTTACTGAGTCTGCCGCTGCCGCCATTGCCCCTCTCAACGAACAAGGCCGTGCAATGAGTCTTGAGATTAGCTGGCAATTGGTGCCCCGCCACACAGAGCACAGCCTTGATGCACAGGCCTGGGATGATCAGCCCGGCGAGTGGATTCAACTGGCGCAGGCCGTGGAGTACGCTGGCATTGATCGCCTGTGGGTACCGGGCGACTCGATCCCCGCAGAAAGCCTTGGCGTGACTGCTGCCTTGTGCGCTCATACTCGTTCGCTGGGGTTCACGGTCAGCATTACCCCGGAGGTCATCCTGCCAGCAGCGCTGGCGGCCACGGCGCAAAGCCTGCAATCCATCAGCGGTAATCGCGTGCGTCTGCACTTGCCTGACGGTGAAAAAAAACAGCTGCGCAGCGCCTTCGGTGAATGGCTCAACCGCGATCAACGCAGCGAGAGAATCGGCGAGTATCTGGATATCCTCCAGCACCTGTTGAATCCGGCGTCTGATCCACTGAATTTTGCCGGCCGCTACTTTCAACTGGAAAACGCCGGTATCGCCCGGCGCACGCTGCCCGCTCCGGCGCTGATTCTCGACGACAGTCAAAGCATTACGCTGCTCGCTCGGCATGCCGATGAATGTGTGTTGCGCTCTGCCGAACCGCGCTGGGTCATCAGCGAAATTGCCCGCCTTCAAGCAGCGGCGAACGAGCAAGGACGCACCATCAAGTTTGCCTGCGACCTGGGTTTGATCATGGCCAGCAGCGAAGCATTAGCATGGGCTGCCGCAGAGCAATATCTGGGCGAACATTCAGCAGCTAGCGCACTGGCATACTTCCGTATTCAGGATCAGAAAGTCGCAGACCTGACTGCGCGAAACATCCTGGTCCGACGCCATGAAATCCACCCCAATTTATGGCGACCGTTCAAGGCAGGGCCAGCCCTGCTGGTCGGAACGCCGCAGCAGATCGCAACGCGTCTACAAGAGCTGCACGGACTGGGAGTTGGCCATATCAATATCTGCGCGCAGCCTGCAGTCAGCGATGCGTTGCGCTTTGGCGAAGAGGTCCTGCCACTGCTGCAGGCCAAAGGATTGCGTGAGGAGCAACGGCATCATGTCCACCCGTAAACCCGGCGCTATTGAGCTAAACTGGTTTCTGCCCACCAATGGCGACGGGCGCCATCTGACCAGCAGCGGTTTGCCTAAAGCAGGCCTGTTCCAGGAGGGCGAACGAGCGCCCTCCCTTGCTTACTTGCGCCAAGTGGTTCGCGCCGCTGAGCAGGCGCGTTTTGACGCAATCATGGTGCCCACTGCAAGTGGCTTCGAAGACCCATGGCTGATTACCTCAGTGCTGGTCCAGGAGGTACAGCGCCTAAAATTTCTGTTGACGGTGCGACCCGGCCTGGAGCTGCCGAGCTACACCGCGCAGCGTGCCGCGACACTGCAAATGTTGAGCAAGAACCGCCTGGCACTACACGTGGTCAGCGGTTCCAGTCGCTTTGAACAACGCTCACTGGGTGACTTTCTAGAGCATGACGAACGTTATGCCCGTAGCGCAGAGTTCATACAGTTACTCCACGCCACCTGGTCTGGCGAAGGGCATCTCTACCACGGCCGCTATTATCGAGGCGCGGAAACTGCGGCCATTGCGGCCCCCGGAAAAATGCCCGAGATTTATTTTGGCGGTGCATCATCGATCGCTGAGCAGACCGCCGCAGGTCATGCCCAGACCTATCTGATGTGGGGCGAACCCCCGGCAATGATTGGCGAGCGCATTACGCGCATGCGCGATCTCGCTCAGGCTCAGCGGCGCACCCTGCGTTTCGGTTTGCGCTTGCATGTGTTCGCCGCGCCCACTGCGCAACAGGCCTGGGATCACGTGGAACGCCTGCTGGATGAAATCCCTCAGGAAGCCATCGAACGCGCCCAGCGCCAGTTGGCCAATTATGAGTCCGTGGGTCAGTCGCGCCAAAACAGCCTGAACCATGGCCGCGTCCATGGCGTGCGCGAACTGGAGGTCTCGGCCAACCTGTGGGCTGGCGTGGGTCTGGTCCGTGGAGGTGCAGGCACTGCCCTGATCGGCAGCTATCAGGATGTCGCCGAGCGTATCGAGGAGTATCACCAGCTTGGCGTGGACAGCTTCACCCTGTCGGGTTTTCCACACCTGGAAGAAGCCATACACCTGGGTGAGGAGCTGTTACCCCTGCTGCGCGGGCTGCGTGCGCCCGAGGCGCATC
Source organism: Pseudomonas syringae group sp. J309-1 (assembly GCF_032582135.1). Taxonomy (NCBI): domain Bacteria; kingdom Pseudomonadati; phylum Pseudomonadota; class Gammaproteobacteria; order Pseudomonadales; family Pseudomonadaceae; genus Pseudomonas; species Pseudomonas syringae group sp. J309-1. Next base: position 183,991 of record NZ_JAWHNU010000002.1, read on the forward strand.
AGCCGCTCAACCGCCAGTCTTCTCCCGCCCCTTGAGCATGCCGTGATTCACCAGCAGCGTACGCATCGCGTTACGGGTGATGCCCAGTAACTCGGCCGTACGCAGTTGGTTGAAACTGCAATGGGCGAAGGCTTCACGCACGATCAAGTCCTCCAGATCGAACAGCAGCGAATCACCTGGCACATCAAACAGGCGGCGTAACTGATCGCGGATGGTTTCCTGAGGCAAGCGTGGGGCGCCTTCGGTATTGCTCTGACTAGCACTGAGCCCGGCAGAGAACTTCAAATGCTCGGGGCGTATCACCTTGTCGCCCGCGACCAATAGTGCAAGGTGCACCACGTTTTCCAGCTCACGGATGTTGCCGGGCCACGGATAGGCAAGCAAAGCGTTGACCGTCGCCTCGGATAACATCGGCTCGGTGATTTTCAGTTTCAAACTGTAGGTTTTGCGGAAATGCTCAACCAGCGGAAGAATATCCAGCGGTCGTTCGCGTAGCGCCAGTACCTGAACCTGAGCAACATTGATCCGGTAAAACAGGTCCAGCCGAAAGTTACCCGCATCAACCGCCTGTTCAAGGTCGATGTTGGTCGCCGTGACCAGGCGGATATCAATCTTTATCGGCTTGCGCGACCCCACACGGACGATTTCTTGCTCCTGCAAGGCGCGCAGCATTTTGACCTGTAGCGCTAACGGCAGGTCGCCGACTTCATCCAGAAACAGGGTGCCGCCATCAGCCTCTTCGAACCAGCCTGCACGACGCCCCACCGCGCCGGAAAACGCGCCGGGCTCGTGCCCGAACAGTTCGCTTTCAGCCAGGCTCTCGCTGATCGCGCCGCAGTTGACTGCGACGAATGCGCCCTTCCGTCCACTGGCTTCATGGATGAACCGGGCAACCAGCTCTTTGCCTGTCCCGGTTTCGCCATTGACCAGCACCGGTACGTCACTCGGCGCAACCCGCTTGAGGTATTCAAGCAACTCCCGGGAACGAGGATCGGCAAACACCAAAGCTTTGGCGCGGATCGACAGCGGGTTCTTATCGCCCTGGGGCAATGTCAGCACTGGGACGGCGCCCCACGCGTTATCACTCATGGCTGAATACTCTCGGGAATCTTCCTGAACGGATGTAAAGCTTCAACACCATCTTCCACACATTTACAAAAACAACGTCGCCAGCACGCAGCAGGTCAACAACACATATGGCAGTTCCATGGAACGCTTACTCCGTCATTCGAAAAAGCACGCGTTCCTTACGCGACCGGAACAGCTTGCAAAACACAATGTGATAAATGATCCATCATGCTGCTTATTTCTTAAAAGAATATTTTCTCTCCGCGACCTGCTAAACAGGCATAAAAAACCTCGCTTTCCTCCCTAGTTCATTGAGTGCCAAACGAATAATTGAGGCTTATTCAATAAGGCGTTGCGCGCTGCGTTTTTTGTTATTTCAGTCTTGCAAATCCGCTTCTTATAGTGCGCGACTACTAGTCTGCGGCTACGCGACTATTCAACCCTGCTCCGCTCAAGGAAAAAAACCTGATGTTTCGACGTCTGTTATTGCCAACGATGTTTCTGGTCATGGTCGGTTGTGCCGCTACGCCAATCGAGTCCGTTCACACCACCAACCCGACCAGTTCAACCTTGCAAGGCGACAGCAGTCGTCCCGCTCAAGCAGTCTGGCTGCGTACCGAGTTGTACTTCTCCACCGGATCGCTGGGCCGCAAGGAAGGCAACATCAGTCCGGAGCGCTGGCGTGAGTTTCTCGACAAGGAGGTCACGCCACGCTTCCCCGACGGCTTCACGGCGCTGGATGCCTACGGTCAGTGGCGTGACAAAGGTGCAGCCCAGCCAGAACGGCTGAGCACCAAAGTGATTGTGATCCTTCACGAAAACACAGCTCAGCACGGCAAGGACATCGAAGCCATTCGCCTGGCGTGGAAACGCGTCACTGGCGATCTGTCAGTGCTGCGCTTGTCTCAGCCCGCGGATGTTTCTTTCTGAATCAGGCGAGAGACATCTGTAGCGTTAGAGGCTTGGTTTGATGCTTTGTGTACATCCGTTGTTACACCAACAACGGATATATCCACAAAAAACCTTAGGAAAACTGTCGCTTAAAAACCGTAAGTAGCCCGGGCATAGTAATAAGCACCATTGGTGCCGATTGGCGACAGCACGTCATACGGCAGGTTACCGCCGTAGTTGATCTGCGAACTGGAGCGTTCAGGGTATCGGTCGGTCAGGTTGTTGCCACCCAGCGCAATATCAAATTTCGGGGTGAATTTGTATTGCACCTCGGCATCCAGTTGCCAGACCGCGTTATAGGTCTGCTCTGGCTGCGAGTCGCCAAAATCGAATACCCGCGTGGTCTTGCCCTGACGCGTCAAACGCCCCAACAGCCCCCAATGCTGGCTGGCCCAGTTAGCAGAAAAAACGAAACGGTCTCGTGGCGCGGCATCGGTCAACGTGTTGCGCTCTTCCACCCCCACCAGCGCGTCGTTACCAATCCCCAGAGCGGTGAGTTGCGACGGCGTGCCTTTGGTCTTGGTGACCTTGGTGTGGTTCCAGGTATAGGCGGTGGTCAAACCCAACTGCCCAGCAAACAATGGCTGATGGTAGTTGAGAACCAGCTCGGCCCCGTCGGTGCGGGTATCGGCGGCATTAGTGAAGAAGTTCACATCATGAACCCCGGCGACGCCGAGGTTGTCATTGATGTACTGCTCCAGCGCATCGCTGCCGATGCGCTGCGACAAGGTAATGCGGTCTTTCACATCAATGCGGAATACATCCAGCGACGCATCGAAACGCTCGCTCAGTTGTGCCGTCAAACCCAGGCTGAAGTTTTTCGAGGTTTCCGGATCCAGATCCTGAGCGCCAAGAGCACGGGCGATCGGGTCGTTGACCGATAGCACGCGAATATCAGTCAGCGTACCGCCAGTGCCAAAGTTGCTGGTGGTGTTTTGAAAACCGACTTGCGCCAGGGACGGCGCGCGAAAGTTGTTTGATATGGCACCGCGCAACGCCCACTGCTCGGTCAGACGATAGCGACCGCTGAGCTTGCCGGTGAGTTTGCTGCCCGCATCGTCGTAACGCTCCCAGCGCGTGGCGGCGTCCACGAATAAACGGTCAGTCAGGTCGCCGGACAATTCGGCATAGGTGCCGAAGACATTGCGATCCAGATCCACCTCTTCGCTTGGACGCAGGCCGTTGGCACCGTCAGCCCCGGAGCCGAAATATGAAGTCGGATCACCTGCGTACGTCAGGTAATTTTCGTAACGGTATTCACCGCCGACAGCCAGTACAAAAGAACGTGATCCCAGGCGCAGCTCACGGGTGAAGTCCAGATTGGCGGTAGTCTGCCGCAACTCATATTCTCCCGTATCAAAATGCGTCGGCGAGTCGGCGCCCAAGGCAACGTTGAGGGTGCGCTGGGTGGCGGATTCAAAATGGTTCCGACCGTGAGTGATGCTGCTGTCGAAGTCCCAGTCTTCACCGATCAAGCCTTTGAAACCGGCCGTGGCAGACAGGTCCTTGTTGTCTCCCAACGATTGCGGAAGAAAACCGTTGGGGTAGAACTGTGGTTGCTCGGAGGGATAGCGATAAAATTCGGCACCGGTGGTGTGCCGCTCGTTGTAAGTGCCGAACGAATAAGCTTTACCGCCCGCCAGTGGTAGCTCGCTGTTGAACCAGGCGTTGACATCCCGCGCCACACCGTCACCCATCACATAATTGCGTTGGCCTGGTGTATCAGCGAAGCCGTCAAAACCGGCACGGTTGGTGGGGTTGCGATCTTTGTACTCGGTCCCGCCACGGATGAAACCGCCCTCTTCGCCAAGGCGTGTGCCGATCTTCGCAGTGGTCAGGCTGTTCTGTCCGTCAGTCGTGGTTTTACCGATGGCGTTCTGGTGGGTGTGATAAGCACCGTATGTGGTCGACACTTCGCCGCCTTCGGGAGCGTCGTCAAGGATGATGTTGATGACCCCGGCAATGGCGTCAGAACCATATTGCGCACCGGCGCCGTCACGCAGCACTTCGATGCGCTTGATCGCACTGATGGGAATCGAGTTGAAATCCACCGGCGCGGTTCCACGACCGATTTTCGATGAGTCATTGACCAGTGCAGAGGTGTGACGGCGCTTGCCATTGACCAGCACAAGCACCTGATCGGGACTCATGCCCCGCAGTTGCGCAGCCCGAACGTGGTCGGCACCGCCCGAGTTGGATTGACGCGGAAAACTGAAGGACGGCAGTAACGTCTGTAAAGCCTGGCCCAGTTCGCCATTACTGGCACCAGCGGACTTGAGATCAGCCGCAGTCAACACGTCCACCGGCACAGGCGAATCCAGCACGGTGCGCGACGTGCCTCGCGTACCAGTGACCAGAACCGCCCCCAGGCGAGTATCGTCATTAGTTACCGTAGTCTCTTCAGCCTGGGCAGGAAGTTGGGTCATTGCCGTTACAACAGCAGCGGCAAGTAATGAACGTGAACGGTGGTGCATGGAACAGCTCCTTTGGATCGCAGGTAATACCAACCCCGGCCGATGCTTGAATGTCGGCCACAGTGAGGCGGTAATCGCTGCTGTAATTTTTAGTGATCAGGAACATTGCGCGCATTGCACAAGCCGCTAGATCAAACTTGGCAACACCGGGGCAGAACAACCCCGAAGTTACTCAAAACCCCTGAAGGCTGGATGCTAGATGAGGCTGGGGCTGAAGCCAAAGAACCATTAATACTTAGGTTATATCGGGAGAGACAACTGTTGCTTGTTAAACAGTGGGTGTTGAACAGGCAACAGTTAGTAAATAACTAGCGCATCAATTTAAAAACTTAATTATTGCCGTCGAAGTTGAACCCATTTCAGGAGCGCGCTTGATTCGCGAAAGCGCGAGGTCAGGGTCAAACGGTATCGACAGAAAGTGGCAGATCTGTTTACGCACTTGAGCAAGGGTATCGATCAAGCACTCGCCAACCACTCTCACTTAGCCAGCGGGATCCATGGCGTACTTGCAACGCCAGCAGCCTCGCCGAATGCGGGCACTTTTTGCGCCAGGTCGCGCACGTTCTTAACATCCAGATCCAACAATTGCTGGCGAGTGATCAGTACCGGTGGCACCAACACATGCGTGCCAGGATTTTCACCAGCAATGCGCATGGCCAGGCTGCGCACGCTGATCGCTCCTGCCACCTCCGGGTTGACCGCAGCCGTGGCGACCCAGGCACTGTCAGGCTCCTTCATAATCTGAATGTCTGCTGTCGAGATGTCAGCGCTGTAGATTTTCACCTGCTTGCCAAGGCCTGCTTCGTCGACTGCGATCTTGGCACCTTTGGCGAATTCATCGAAGGGCGCGAATACCACCTGCAACTGCGGATTGGCGCGCAGAACGGCGCTTGCCTGATCCGCAACCGAGTTGGCGATTGGCGGGTTAAGGGTGCCGAATCTTGCTTTCTCGATGATGCCCGGATTAGCCGCTTTGACCTCCCGCCAGATTTCATCGCGGCGCTCCATCGGCGTGAAGCCACCGATGAACACATAACCGGCCTGGAATGTATTGCCGTTGTCCTTCAGCGCCTGGCCCAGCGCCAAACGCGCCAATTGGTGGTGGTCCTGTTCGATCTGGGTGACTTGCGGGTTACCCAGATCGATGTCGAATGCCACAACCTTTATGCCTTTGGCGACCGCTTTGGCGACGGTATCTTTCAACGTCTCCGCAAGACCCAATTGAACAATGATGCCGTCGACACCGAGATCAATCGCCTGCTCCAGCATCTCTCGCTGAGTCGCCGCCTGTTGCCGCGCATCGAACAAACGCAGATTGACGCCCAAAGCCGCCGACTGTTTCTCCACGCCTCGCAAGTACGCCTCGGGGAAATCCCCGGCAAACAGGTATCCCACCAAAGCGATGTTCACCCCGCCCTTGTCAAAAGGCGCCGGGGCACCGGCGATACCGGCTGCATGGACGCCCCCGGCCAGAGAGAAAACCAGAGTGGCAGCGAATAAACGGCGCAGCCCGCGATTGATGAATCCCGACATCGAATGATCCTTATCTGAGGGTGGCTCAACGCGCCCGTTGCGCGAGGCCGAAGGTAAACATCAGCGCCAATACCAATACCGCGCCCTTGACGAAGTCCTGGGCGTAATACGGCGCGTTGAGCATGGTCAGGCCGTTGAGCAGCGTCGCTACCAGCAGCGCGCCAACCAGCGTGCCAAAGGCGTTGGGCTTCCGCGCACCGAGTACCGCAAAACCGATCAGCGCAGCACCCAAGGCATCCAGCACCAGGCCGTTGCCGGAGCTGACGTCGCCGCGTCCAAGCCGTGCGGCCAGCAGCAACCCGCCCAGTGATGCCAGCAGTGCCGACAGCACGTAGGCCAGCAGCTTGTATTTTTCAACAGGAGCACCGGCCAGTCGCGCCGCCCGTTCGTTGCCACCGATGGCGTAAAACACACGGCCAAAGCGGGTCAGTTCCAGCAGCCCCCAGATCAGCAAGGCGACGACCAGCATCACCACCACCGGAACCGGCACCGTGTCCCACAACCGCGCACGCCCCAATGCAAGGAAAGCCGCACTGAAACTTCCGCTCGCCTCCTCCCCGTTTGGCAACGTCATGCCGACCGCAATCGAGCGCCCACCGGTAGGAATCAATTGCAGACCGATAATCAGGAACATGCTGCCCAGAGTGGCGAGAATGTCAGGGATTCCCATGCGCACAATCAAAAAACCGTTGAGCAAACCCACCAGCGCGCCACAACCAAGACTGATCAAAATCGCCGGCAGCGGCCCCCAATCAAGGACAACCATCACATAACTGGCGCACATCAGGCTCATGGCCGCGACCGCGCCGATGGACAGATCCAGGCCGCCCACCGACATGCTTAGGGTCACACCCAAGGCCAACAAGGCAACGATAGAAACCGACTGAAGAATGATGAACAGATTTCCGACTCGCAGAAATGCAGGTTCCAGTACCGAGAACAACACCACCACGATCGCCAGGACCAGCAGCAAACCGTAATGGATGGTAAAGCGCAGCAATGATCCGCCCGGCCGCAGCCTCGGGGAATGTACAGATGTCGACTCAGACAAGCGTGGCTCCTTGAAGGGGCAATGGGTCAAGGGTGGTGTGCGACGAGATACCCGCCAGCTGCGCAACAAGTTGCGCGCGGTCCAGTCCGACGCGGGAATAGTCAGCGATGACGCAGGCATCACGAACCACCAGAATGCGATCGGCAATTTCCAGTGCCTCATCGGGGTCGGAACAGATCACCAGCGTGGCGCGCCTTCCCGCACTGGCCCGGATGCGCGCACCGATCTCCCGACGGGCGCGGATGTCCACCCCCTGAAAAGGTTCGTCGAGAATCAGCACGCGTCCGTTACCCAGCAACCAGCGGGCCAGCACCACCTTCTGCTGATTGCCGCCGGAAAGCGTATCCATCGGCACATCGATCCCGGTGCACTTGATGCCCAGGGACTGCACCTGCTCCTGCACCGCCTCACGCTCGGCAGTCTGATGGATAACCCCGCCACGGCTGAAGCGCCGCAGGAACGGCAAGGTCAGGGTCCGAGCGAGAGAGAAGCCCGGCACCAACGAGCCACCGACGCGGTCTTCGCTGGCCATGAATACCCCACCCGCGATGGCTTGTTGCGGAGAGTTCGGCGCCCATGGTTTACCGTCCAGCTCGATGCTCCCGGCCACGGCGCGTCGCAAACCGTAGAGCAGCTCGGCGATTTCGCTCTTACCCGCGCCCAACAGCCCAGTCAGGGCTACTACCTCGCCTTCATACAAATCCAGGTCGAAACCAGCGCTACGCTCACTCACCTGGCAACCGCGCACCTGCAATACCTTCTGACCGCGCTCGACCTGCTGGTGAGTCACGGGCTCCAGCTCGCTGCCCAGCATCGCGTGCACGGCAGCAGTAAGATCCAGAGGTGCTGTGAACTCGCCAGCCAGTCGGCCGTCACGCAAAACAATTGCGCGGTCTGCGACACGCTGCAGATCGGACAAACGATGGGAAATGTAGAGAATCGATACGCCGCGCTCGCGCAGCGCATCAATGAGTTCAAAAAGACGCTCTGCCTCGGTGGCAGACAATGCAGCAGTCGGCTCATCCAGCACCAGTAGTTTGGGCTTGAGCGCCAATGCGCGAGCCAGCACGACCAGTTGCCGTTCCGCCGTCCCCAGGCTGCCGATAGGCGCATCCAGTGGCAGCTTCAGATCGAGGTTGGCGGCTATCTGCCGAGCCCGTTCTTGCAGCTGGGATCGCCGACTGTAGAGAGGACCGCGCGGTTGGCAGAGTTCATCCAGCAGTAGGTTCTCTGCGACGGTGAAACCCGGCACCACCGCCTCGTCTACATGCTGATGCACCGCGACGATACCGGCTTGGCGAGCGTCCTTGGGAGATGCGAAACGCACGGGCTGCTCATTGACCAATAACTGCCCGGCATCATGCCCATGGCTACCAGCAAGGATCTTGACCAGCGTGGACTTACCCGCACCATTGGCCCCCAGCAACGCCACAACTTCACCGGCATAGAGCTGCAAATCAATGTCTTGCAATACCGGGTTTGCGGCAAATGACTTGCCTAATCCGCGGGCACTGACCAAGGCAATATCACGGGCAGTAACAGGCGGCTTCATGGATATCTCAACGTCGAAGATCAAAGAGGAACAACGGGCAAATGAGTCGCAGCAGGCGGCATCAGATATAGCGTAATAGACTATTGATTCAGTAATAAATAACTAATACGAATATCAATAGAAGCTTAGGATTAGCAGGGGCTTAATCTGCGAACCTATAGTGCACAAAGCAGCTCAATACAGCCTCGATACCCTCTGAGCCAAGCTTGATGTGATTGATCTGCACAGTGTGGTTTGTCTGCCTCTTCAGGTCTTTCCGTTTGAGTTGATGAACCTTGGAAACCCCTCCCCCGTATACTATGGGAAGCAATTCTAGAGCCTCAGACGTAAGTTCAATCTGATCGAAAGCGTGCGACGTAGCAGTGGGTAGCGTAATTTCCGGATACCAAGTCTCGTATTCACTACCAAGAAGGACTGGCAGCGAAGCGTACCGTTGCTTGAAGTACATCGCGTGGAATTTGACCTTGGGCGGCTTAACCAGGATGTCCGAGAAAGCGCCTGCGAATCGCTCATTCAGAAGTGCTTTGAGAGCACGCTCGATCGCAAGCACAGGGGTCATGCCGGGCGCAGAGAGGTCTCGTGCAATTGATTCAAGCAAGCTCATTCCATCGAGCGACACTTTCACAGCGATCTCGCAATTTGAGCAGAGTTTATCGATAGCATGATCCTGGTACACATCCGAAACAAGAAACAAATCGATTGCACGCAGATGGAAGGCTGCTGCCGACGCATTGCAGCATAAAAATACTGCAACGCAACGCCGAGGCACGATGAGGACGGTCACAAGAACATTAAATACTGACTTCAGGGCGTACACTGAAAGCGAGCCAAAGCCACACTGGTGTTTATCAGGAATCGCCATTCACGATCGCTAGCACAACCGGTGCAAGTGGGGGCAAAATTGGGGGCATATTTGACATTTTTCTGCCTAAAAATATCGTCCTAGAGCCCAGTCAAAATGTTTTTTGGCGATCCGGATAGCCTCTAACCAAATGATCCTGCCAAGGCATGACACTACATCTTCATAGCAACATGCTTCGGCTCCAAAAGGCACGGAGTATCAGTTCAACAACAGACTCATGGCTCAACAAACGGCAGCGGTGCATCAGTATCACGACGCACCGCGAAGACATTCAAAGTCATCGCCACCAACGAGTAATACCCGAACACCCCGACAAGCTCTACAAGGCCAGGCTCTCCGAACACCTGAATTGCGTTCGCATACAAATCCTCGTTAATACGACGCGTCTCGTACAATGACTTGCCCAAGCTGTAGACCAACTCTTCGTCCTCGCGCGCAAATTGCGGGACTACTTGCAGTCGCAGTGCTTCAATAACCGAGTCTGCGACACCCGCTGCACGTGCGATCGGCTCATGAATTTGCCACTCGGCCTGCGACTGCCACCACGCTGCGGTGAACAGTATCGCCAACTCCGTAAGGCGCAACTCGAGCCGCGTGCCATATCGACAGAACGCTCCCAGTTGCTGGGCATGACTGGCCAGTTCTGGACTGTGAATCCAGGCCAGAAAAGGTCCATCCAGGTTGCCCCTCGGGCCCGCAAGAATGTCCTTGAGTACCGAACGCTGGGCTTCATCCATGGATGCTTCAGTGAGTTCGCTCAGCCGCGATTGAATGACCATTACGGTATTTCCTCAGAGACTTTTCAACATAAGGTGCAGCGCACGCTTGAGTTTGTCAGCAATCTCATCATGGCGGCCTGCTTGAATTTAGCATGTAGCTTGAGCGCGGGATGGAACGACGTTTCTCACCATCAATCTCGGGAAGCGGCGTCTGGAACAAACTGGCATCGTCTCGCGCAAGGTCATTTCGTTCTCGCCTGTGGCGGTCCAGTATGAGATCACTCAGCTGGGTCGAACACTGCAGCAGCCATTTCGCGAATTGCATAAATGGACGCTCGATAAATTACCTGATGTTGAAGCTGCACGGTTGAAGTTTGACCAGGGCGGAGAGGTAAGTTGAGTCAGGCACGGGATTGAATCATCGCAGCAACCAGTGCGTGACAGTTGATCAAGTAAAATGGGCGCCCCGCCCTGCGTAAGCCTATCCAACATCGCCGTTTAGATGGAGACACTTACCTTAATTTACGTCCCCTGAAAAGACGCGTATCTCATTGGATTGGAGAAAATAACTCTACAGTGAAACAACCTATAGACGGTGAACCCTCCGAAAGCTCGGGGCCTCATATAGATTGTCGACCTTTCAGGAGTTTGCAACATGCAGAAAATCACTACAACGCTGGTTCTAATCTTGTGCATTACCGGGGCCATGTCTGGGTGCTTTGACAATTCAGACAGTGACCAGGGAACAAAAAACAATCCCGATAACGGCTCATCGGTAAGAATGGAGCAACACTAAGCAGGCGTTCCTCTTAAGTTCATCATTTGATATTCAAACACGGCGTGCATCCCTTAGGCCGTACGGAGGTGAGCCCTTTTGGCGCCAGCTCTGCGGAGAAAGAACCTTCGATTTGACCGGTTTCATCGAATCCGTCAAGTCAACCGGTTACAACGGGCCTTGGGGTGTGGAAATTCTCTCGGAGAAACTCAGAAAGAAGCCTTTGGAAGAGCTCGCTAGTTTGCCGTTCACTACGTCAATGAGCGCGCCAAGCGCCAGGCCGTAATTCAAGTTATGGAAAGCGAGGTAATGCCAGCGGGGCTGTCCTGCTGGCGCACATACATGGCCGCACGACGCTATTTTAATCCAGCGCCCCACGCTCAGCGCGTAACACGAGTTCATCCACGACACGTCGAACCTTCGGTAGCAGGTGACGCGTTTGTGGCCAGACCGCATGAATCGCCACATCGGCGGTACTGTATTTTTCCAGCACTTGAACGAGTCGCCCAGCCTCAAGGTGGTCTCGAACCAGAGAGTTCGGAATCTGACAGATACCGTGCCCGGCAACCGTCATGGAAACGATGGCGTCACCATCACCCACTTCATGGGTACCCGGTGGAGTAATCCGGGTGAGTTCACCGTTTGCATTCTGGACGCTCCAACTCATCCGCTGTCCGCGACGGAAGCTTACGATACAGCTGTGGGTCTGAAGGTCCTCAACAGACTCAGGACAGCCGTGTTTCGCAAGGTATCCGGGTGACGCGCAAATGATCTGCTTCTGCACCGTCAGACGACGTGCAACGAGGCCACTTGAATCTTTCAATGTGCCAAAGCGAATACTGAGATCGATGCCCTCTTCGATCAAATCAATGACGGCATCGCTGAAGGTCACCGTTAATTTGAGGTCGGGATTTGCGTCCAGAATTTCCAACAGTACCGGGAGCACAACGCTGCGGCCGTAGGCTGCTGGCAGATCGACCCTCAAGCGCCCACTGGGTGTTTGTTGGTGACTGGTCAGCGACGCCTCTGCTGCCAGGATTTCGTCGACAGCTGCCGAGCAACTCGCAAAATAGGCCTCTCCGTCCACGGTTAGCCCAGAGCTTCGGGTGGTGCGATGGAAGAGTTTGCAGCCAAGCCGTTCTTCAAGCTTCGCAATGCTTTTTCCCACTGCTGACTTGGTGATGCCGAGCCGATCGGCAGCCTTGGTAAAGCTTCCTGTGCGTGCGGCGGTCACGAAGATCAGCACACCACTAAGGGCCTGTTCAATCTGCGCCATTGTAGACTTTTACTCCCATCTGCAAGAAATAATAGGCGGTATTTCTCCCATAGCTCTACCTTAGCCTGTTCCCAAAGTGATTCCTACCCATTGGGATTTGCAGTTTCTGCACTCGAACCTTCTTCGTGAACGCTTCGTCCAGGCAAGTTAGGAGGACATCACCGCGTTCCACGATCGCAGGTTACCTGCAAACAAGTAGAGAAATACTCAACTCTGTTGCTACTGAGAGCGCCTTTATCAACCTAGAAGATACGGGCAAAGTCACATCTTGAAATATCCATTCCCTGCGAGTCATTGCCGCAACAGGAAGTGGCGAGCACCCATCGCCTTCTTTCTCTCAGGCCCGCGTTAAAGCGCGACGACTCCAACTCTAAAATACACAGGATGAAGACTATGCCTTTAGCTTTATGGGCGCTGGCCCTCAGTGCATTCGGAATCGGAACGACTGAATTCGTCATCGCAGGGCTTCTGCCCCAAGTGGCTGCAGATTTCAATATTTCCATCCCCCAGGCCGGTAATCTGGCAACCGTATACGCCTTGGGCGTATTCGTAGGCGCACCTCTGCTTATCATTCTGGGTACCCGCATTCCTCGTAAACCTATGCTTCTGCTCCTGATGAGTTTGTTTGTCATCGGCAACTTCGTCACGGCAACAGCAAGCGACTTCGATATCGCACTGCTGGGTCGGTTAGTGACCTCTTTGACTCACGGCGCATTCTTCGGCATCGGTGCAATCCTCGCCGCCGACCTGGTTGCGCCGAACAAACGCGTTCAGGCCATCTCGTTCATGTTCTCCGGCTTGACGGTCGCCAATCTGGTAGGCGTTCCGGTCGGCACCTGGCTGAGCCAGGTGATGAGCTGGCGCGACACCTTCTACGCGATCACGATCGTGGGTGTGCTGGGCTTCATCGGCGTGTTGATGCTGATACCCAAAATCCCTAACCACGAGCGCCCTCAGATCAAGAAAGAATTCGCAGCGTTTGCGAACCCCCGCGTCTTGCTCGCGATGGGCATCACCGTCTTTGGCCCGGCAGCGTTCTTTACTTCAATCACCTACATCGCACCGATGATGGTCGAAATAGCCAGGTTTGACCCTGGTAGCGTGACGTGGCTGATGGTTGTCTTCGGTCTCGGCCTGTTCGTTGGCAACATCCTGGGTGGTCGTTATGCCGACAAGGCTCTGATGCCACTGCTGTACCTGACGCTGGGTGGCCAGGCAATCGTCTTGCTGATCTTCAGCCAGACCGCTCACAACCAGATCATGTCGGTAGCCTGCATCCTGCTCATGGCAGGTTTTGGCTTCGCAACCGTTTCCCCTATCCAGAAACTCGTCATGGACAAGGCCCGAGCGGCGGGCGCTCCGACCCTGGCATCTGCGGTAAACATCGGCCTGTTCAACCTCGGCAACGCCATCGGTGCCTGGGTGGGTGGCATTGTGATCGCTGCCGGCCTGGGTCTGGCGGCCCCTAACTGGGCAGGCGCCATTCTTTCAATGATTGCGCTCTTGCTAGCTTTGGCATCCGGGGCGCTGGACCGTAAGCACAGTAGCCGGTGAGTTGGCAGGACGAGAATATGTGCCGCAAATGCCCGTCCGGGCCACGGACGCCGAGCCAAGCTATTGATGTCTTGTCCATACAGCTAGCTCAAGCACCCGAAAAGCGCCTGACAACAGGTGACCTGTTTTTATACGGCTGTCACGTATTCGCAATGGCCAAGCCGGGTTTCAGGTTGATTTTCTCCAGCATGAAGGTAAAACAGTCACCATTCATCCAGCACAGAATATGGAGGGCAGCTTGTCAGGTAAAAAATGGATTCCAGCGGTCAGTCAGCGTTTTGAAGAGTCCATCTGGCGAACGGCCAACTGGCTAAATGAGCCGAACCATTGCCTCGCCTATTCAGACGACTCATTGGAGGTGGCGACTGATTTCCAGACCGATTTCTGGCGGGTAACTCACTACGGATTCATACGAGACAGCGGGCATTTTCTGGGGTTTAAAACCACGGGTGGCTTCACTGCTCAAGTGAGAATTAACGCTGAGTTCCGCGAACTTTATGATCAAGCCGGGATTATGGTCAGGCTCGACGAGCAGACATGGGTCAAGGCCGGGATTGAGTTCAACGATGGAAATCCAATGATCAGCAGCGTGCTCACCGTAGGCAGATCAGACTGGGCGCCCGGCTCCTTTACAGGAGACCCCGACGATTTCTGGCTTCGTGTGACCGTTTCCGAAGGCGTGCTGCGCTTGCAGTATTCAACAGACGGCGTGAGCTGGCCATTGCTCAGACTTGCCCCCTTTCCAGAGGCGGAAAGTTATGAGGTTGGCCCTATTTGCTGCACCCCGCAGCGCGAAGGGTTAAAGGTAAGATTTTCCGAATGGTCTTTGACGCCGCCCTTGGGGCGGGATTTACATGATTTAAGCTAACTCCGACTTATGTGAGCGCAGACTTAATCTGTAATGCCGGGCTCGGCGCGTGTAGAACCTCCGACCTTCGGTCAGTCATCGCGAGCAAACCGGCAAAACCAGCGTCGAAGGGTTGATACATCCTGCTCAGGAGATGCCAATGAAAAGCTTAATGACTCCACTCGCCTTGCTGCTTGGTATGACGGGCAGCCAGGTCATGGCTGACACCGCCTCGAACCCCTTGGTCAGTGAGCGCTGGCAGTCCCGGCCGTTGATCGTCGTAGCACCCAGCGCGAGCGACGCGTCTTGGCTTGAATTCCAGCAAGAGCTGATGAAACCTGCCAACCGCGAAGCCTTTGTCGAACGGGAGATGGTGCTGTATTCCGTGGTCAATGGCGTCGGCAAGCGCAATGATAAGGCTCTGGATCCAAAGGCCACGTCGTCGCTGCTCAACACACTGGGTGTAAAGCCCGATGGCCCGACACGTCTGCTCCTGGTAGGTAAGGACGGCGGTACAAAGGTGGACCAATACGCGCCGCTGGACATCAAGGCGATTTTCGCGACCATCGACAAAATGCCGATGCGCCAGAATCGCTAGCTTCGTGCTCCCTCAGCTCATGGACGCTGGAGCTTGCTGCTGCCCTTGGCCAGCAACCAACTGAATGCCACTGAATATCAATGACCAACGATCACTTGCCCGGACTGCCTGTCACCTCCTGCAAAACCATGGACTCGGGCTCGGGATGCAATGGCCAGGCTCAGCAGCAAAAGCACCAACAGGACCCACGGAAAAGAACTCACTCCCCATTGCCCAAGCAACACGCCACCCAGTAATCCGCCCCCTGCAATAGCGCTGTTCCAGACCACAACGTTCATCGAAAGCGCAACGTCAGCGCCCTCACCTGCCGAGTCGGCAAGCGCGGTTTGCAAAAGCGTGGCAGCGCCACCGAAAGTCAGGCCCCAGATAAATACCCCGACGTAAATGGCCCCAGCTGTGTTTGAAAACAAGCCAAGCAACACCGAAACCGCTGCGAAGGTTACGAGGCTGACCAACACAGTTTTCCGCAGATGACGATCAACCAGCCGTCCCGTTACCCAGATGCCCGCCAACGCGGCGACACCAAATGTGAGCAACACCAGATCCACATCATTTGCCAGCCCTGCCTCGGCGACGAAGGGCGCGATGTAGGTGTAAAGAATGTTATGAGCCAGCATCCAGGTGAACACGACGCCCAATACAGAACGCACACCCGGCGTAAAGAACACCTGACTAAGCGCCATGCGCTGTGACGAAGACTGGCCGGGATAGTCCGGCACTTTGACCAGAACCCAGGCGATCAACACCAGAGTCATTCCGGACATCAGTCCAAATGCCATGCGCCAGCCCATAAAACTACCCAGCCATGTTCCCAAAGGCACACCGAGTGACAACGCGATGGGCGTTCCCACCATGGCGACCGCCAGCGCGCGGCCCTGCAACCGGGGCACAACCATCCGTCGTGCATATCCCGCGATCAGGCTCCAGGCCAGACCCGCAGACACCCCGGCGAAAAACCTCGCGACTAACGTCAGCCAGTAATTTGAAGACAACGCAGTGATGGAGTTGAAAATCAGGAAGCCGACAATCGTCAGCAGCAGGACAGTTCTACGACGCCAGCTTTGTGTAGCGATGGTCAGCGGAATGGCTGCCAGAAGTGAGCCCAACGCGTAAACAGTCACCATCTGCCCGGCAAACGATGCCGATACTCCCAGGCCACTGCCGATCTCGGGCAGCAAACCGGCCGGCAACGTCTCAGTCACGATGCATATGAACCCCGTCATCGCCAATGCGAGTAACGCCCCAAGCGGAAGCTTTTCGCTTTGTTTCTGATCTGCAGTCATTCGAATCTCCCGACTAATATACTGATCGGTATAAATATAGGGAGAAGCTACGGGATGGTCAACGACTTATGTATCGATTAGTATTTAAGTAGCTCACTCAACTACGTCTGAAGGAGATCCGGCATGGCACAGATGGGACGTCCACGCACGTTTGACCGTGACGTGGCAATCACGCAGGCGCTGCATTTATTCTGGGAGCATGGCTACGATGCGACATCCCTCAGTCAGCTCAAGGCCCACATCGGCGGAGGCATCACTGCGCCTAGCTTTTACGCCGCCTTTGGCTCCAAGCAGGCCCTGTTCACTGAGGTCATGGAGCGCTACCTCACCACCCACGGCCGGGTGACCGACAGCCTGTTCGATACCACCCTGCCGCCCAGGGAAGCAATTGAACTGACCCTGCGCCGCTCGGCGAAAATGCAGTGCGAGGCCGATCATCCCAAAGGGTGTCTTGTGTCGTTAGGACTGATGAGCGCTTGCTCGGACGAGAGCAAGGCCATCTCCGAACCGCTCGCACGGGCAAGAAACCTGAACCGTGCGGGTATCGTTGCCTGTATCGAACGCGCTATTAACACAGGCGAATTGCCCGCGAAGGTGATGCCGGAGACTCTTGCTGCCGTGTTCGATAGCTTCATGTTGGGTCTGTCGACACTGGCGCGCGACGGCGTTCCACATGCCACGCTGGATGGCGCAGTGAGTCAGGTGATGGGGCTTTGGGATAGTCTGCGCATCGTTGCCGAGGAATGAAGGTGAGCAGTGCTGCATTCAACTGAACACTTAGCGCCTCAACGCCTGCACCAGAAAACGTAACAAACAGGTTCAGGTGGCCGGTACTCGCGCAGCGTACGGATCTCAAGAATTGACTGTCGTTTGCCCCATACCATCCCGGGTATCACCTCCCACGCCTGCTTTTCTATAAACTTCAGCTTTCGTCTGTCAGTGAGAGCGTCCATGTCTTCCAAGGTCATATCCAGAGCAGCCGAGCAAGCCGCCTCACTGGAAAGCCGTATTCGTGGCCGGTATGAACAGATGTCAGCGGTTGAGCAGAAGCTGTCCGACGTAATCCTCGCTTCGCCCGGCCACCTGGCGATGCAGACCGCGACTGAGCTGGCGATCAGTGCCGGTGTTTCCAAGGCCACTACCACCCGCTTCTTCCGCGCGTTGGGCTATGACTCGTATGAGAAGGCTCGCCGAGATGCGCGCAAAGCCAGCACTGGCGGCTCGCCTTTGTATTTGCAGCATCTAGGTGAAGAGGACCACGACCCTCAGACACTGATTCAGCATCACCTGAATCAGGAAGTCACCAACCTGATCAAAACCTACGAGTCCCTCGCTCAGGCAGATCTGTTTCAGATCGCACAGGCCATCGCCAAAGCCCGTCGGGTCGTTCTGATCGGTTATCGCCACAGTCAGACCATCGCCGTCATGTTTCGCAGCAATCTTATCCAGGTCCGCAGCGACATCCTGTTGCTTCCTGCGCCCGGTGACTCTCTCGCCGAGTACCTGGCAGGGCTGGACGAGCGCGACGTCGCCATCTGCATTGGCCTGCGCCGCCGCGTGCCGCAGCTTGAGAGTGGCATGGCAGCAATGAATGCCCTCGGCGTACAGATTCTGTATATCTCTGATGTGCTGGCCGGTAAGCCTGCGAAGCTGGCGAAGTGGGTCATACGCTGCCACACCGAGGGCACCCTGATGTTCGACAGCAATTCGAGCATCGCAGGTATCACCAACCTCCTCTGCTCGCTGGTCGGCAGGGAGCTGTCCAGCGAAAAATCGACGCATCTGGCCAACGCCGAGATTCTGCATCAGGAACTGGGCGAGCTGGAATAGATCCGGATAGCGACCGATACGGCACCATAACAGCACAGCCGCGCACCAGCGCGGGGCGGGCCGCCCTACTGCCAAAGCTCATGAAGATACGAGCAAGAAACACTGGTTTCATGATTTAATTCTGTGAAACCCTTGTTTCTTAAGGCTTGCTGATCTTCTTTCAAGTCCGCAAGCAACGCTGGCACAGAAACTGCGATACCCCTTTGGTCTTCATACCGAACCAAAGGGCGCCATCATGAAAAAAATGTTCCCAGGTATACCGTTTGTTCTGGCTGCAATGACCTTCGGCGCCACGCTTTACGCGACAGTGGCTTCTGCCGATACACTCGATGAAATCAAATCCCGTGGCACGCTGACCGTAGCGATCGATCCAACCTTCGCCCCCTATGAATACACCGATGACAGCGGCGCGATCATCGGCTACACCCCGGCAATCATGGCTGAGGTGGCGAAGACCCTGGGCGTAAAAGTCGAATACCAGAAGATGGCCTTCAGCGGCATTATCCCCGCGCTGATTTCAGGGTCAGTGGACGCCGAAGGCTCGTCCCTGAACGTCACCGCTGAGCGCGCAAGCAAAGTGCTGTTCGTGGCGCCGTTCGGTAAAAGCGTCAACGCGGTCATGACCCGTGCCGATGACAAGCGTCTGGACCCCGCCAGCCTGAAAATCGAAAGCCTCTCAGGCTTGAGCGCAGCGGTTAAAACCACCTCCGCGCCGGAACAACTGGTCAAACAATTCAACGTCGAACTCAAAGCCAAGGGGCTGGCACCGATCAAGATCGTCGGCGTCGACAGTGTCGATCAGACACTCTCAGCGTTGATGACCAAGCGGGCCGATTTCATCCTCGACGACATCACCGTACTGGGCAGCCTGCGCAAGCAGCACCCTGACAACCTGCGCCAGGTCGGCGAACTGGGCGACAGCCAGTGGATCAGTTGGGCCACACGCAAAGATGATGTTCGCCTGAACAAAGTCATCAGCGATCAGATCATCGCCATGAAGAACTCCGGCGAATTGCAGAAGCTGCAACAGCAGTATCTCGGGGTGACCTTCGACCTGCCTTCCAGTGACTTCATTCCTGCTAAATGAGAACCCACATGTCTTCCCCTGTCACCCAAGTCCATGTACCGGCCGGGCACGGCCGCACGTTCGAAGTCCGCAGTGGCCAATTCATCACGGTGATTGACCGTGACGGCCAGCAAGCCGCTGACTTCGTCGCCATCGTCAACGGTCAGCCCGATCAATACCTCTCGCCCACCCACACCCGTCGACGTTTGAACTCGCTGTTTTTTGCCATCGGCGACAGCCTCTACTCAAACGCCGATGAGCCTTTATTGCAGGTACTGCATGACACCGTCGGTGTGCACGACGCCAACGTGCCAGCCTGTGACTGCACGCGCTTCAGCGTTGACTTCGGGGTCGACGGCCATCGCAATTGCCTGGACAACATGCACGAAGGCCTGAGCCATTACGGAGTGCTGCCGGTAAACGTGCCCGAGCCTTTCAACCTGTTCCAGAACGGCCCGGTAACCGCCGACTGCCGGATGCAGGTCACCGATCCGACCAGCAAGGCAGGAGACAGAATCGTCTTTCGTGCCTTGAAAGACCTGGTCTGCGCGGTGTCCTCCTGTCCGCAGGACATCATTCCGGGTAACGGGCTGCTCGTTACTCCCATCGACATCGTCATTTCCGATGACGAACCGTCGCACGCCTGAGGCCCTCCCATGCTGATCATGAAAGACGACATCGAAACCCGAGCGCCACTGCCACCACAGTCCGTCAAGGTGCCAGCCGCCAGCGCCGGGTCAATTCTCGTCAAGCGCGGCCAGTTGCTGCGTATTACCGCCCTGCAAGACGGCGCCGTGGCAAGCCTGTTCGGCTTTAGCGAACTGGAGCCCAGCGTCCATTTGTCGGTGCATCACACCCGGGTGTTCAGCAACTCGTACGTGCTGGGTGCCGGCATGCGCATGGTCAATAATCGTCGACGTCCGGTCATGGTGCTGGGCAAGGACAGCGTCGGTAAACATGACCTGCTGATGCCGGCCTCCACGACCGCCTTCCTGGCAGCCAACGGCTATCCAGACCAGACCGGCTGCGTGGAATCGCTCAAAGCAGAGCTGCAACGTCTCGGCCGTCAGCAACCCAAACTTCCGGACCCGATCAACCTGTTCATGAGCGTGCAGCTGGATCAGCAAGGAACGCTGAAGCCGTTACCGAACACGGTCAAAGCCGGTGACTCGGTGACCTGTCGCGTGGTGCTGGATACTCTGTTCGTAGTGTCCACCTGCTGCACGGGCATCGCGGGCAATGATCAACCCGGCGCGGTCGAATTGTCAGTGGCTGAAGACCTCAGTGAATTTCCGGTTTAATCCATGAGTTCATACGCGCAACTGCTCAATGCCCTGCCTGATCTTGCGAACGGGCTGTTGGTCACGCTGGAGTTGACGTTGCTTGCCGCCGTTACCAGCTTCGGCATGGGCCATGTCATCTGGTGGCTGCGCGGACGATCGACGCCAATGTGGCGCGGCCTTGGGCATTTGTACGTCAGCCTGATGCGTGGGGTCCCGTCGATTGTCCAGTTGTTCATCGTGTTCTTCTCTCTGCCCCTTATCGGGTTGGGTGGCAAACCCTTGCTGGCTGCGGTACTCGCCATAGGCCTGAACAGTGCAGCGTATGTCGCCGAAATCCTGCGCGCCAACTACCGCAACCTGCCCGGCGGGCAGACCGAAGCGTCTTCGGCGCTCGGGCTCTCAGCCTTTGAAACGTGGTGGTATGTCTCGGCACCGCAAGCCTTGCGCGCCAGCCTGCCCGCGCTGGTCAATGAGTTCACCCTGGTGGTCAAGACCACGCCATTGGCGTCAGTGGTGGCAGTGACCGAACTGACCTACGCCGGGCAACTGGTGATCGCTCGCACCTACGAAGCCACCCCGGTGCTGGCAATCGTCGTCGCCGGTTACCTGCTGATTTGCTGGCCGACACTCAAGCTCGCGCGACGCCTGGAAAGTCGCTTCAACCGCTCCAGGAGGCAATGATGGATTGGTCAGCGATTCTCGATAACGCACCTGATCTGGCAGCAGGCCTGCTGGTGACCTTGCGCCTCAGCCTGATCTCGGCGTGCACCGCCCTTACCTTTGGTGCGCTGTTGGCGTGGGCGCTGCAGCGAGGTCAGCCGTGGTTGCACGCAATAGTGCGCGCCTACATCGACTTCGTGCTGGGCTTGCCGATGCTGGTGCTCATCTATCTGCTGTTTTTCATCTTGCCGGAATATGGCATCACCCTCAGTTCACCGGTAGTGGGGGTTACCGCATTGACCCTGTATTACGGGCCGTACATGGGTGAAGTATTGCGTTCCGCATTTGGCGGCATCGCCCGGGGCCAGTATGAAGCCAGCGCCGCGCTGGGCCTGCGCCCTTGGGAAACCCTGCGTCATGTGTTGCTCAAGCAGGCACTGCCCGTTGCGCTACCGCCATCGATTGGCTTGTTGATAGGCCTGATCAAGGACACCGCGCTGCTCTCGGTAGTGGGCGTGGAAGAGTTCATGTACGCGGCCAAGCAAGCCATCTCCATCAGCTATGCCCCACTGGAAATTTACCTTGTCGTCGCCCTCGCCTACTGGCTGATCACCCTGTTACTCGATACCGCCGCGGGCGCTGTTGAGCGCCGTCTCAATCGCCATCGTCTGGCCCGAACCTGAATCTGAACCGGAGTTTCCCATGTCTGTAATGCCGACTTCCTCCCTGACCATTCCCGCTGGCCACGGTAAAGCTGTGCGCCTGAAAGCCGGGCAATCGGTGCGTGTGATCAATACCCACGGCACCCAAGTGGTGGACTGCTGGGCCTGGAATGCCTATGACCTTGAAGAGTTCATGTGCATGGAGGCGACCCGCGTATGGACTCAGCACCTGAATCCGGTAGTGGGTGACAGCTTCGTCACCAGTGCGCGCCACCCGATTCTGACGCTGGTTGAAGACACATCGCCGGGCGTGCATGACACCTTCATGGCAGCCTGTGACCGCCGTCGTTATGAACTGCTCGGCTGCACCCACTACCATCGCAACTGCAGCGATAACCTGTTCGAAGGCATGCTGGAACTGGGCGTGACGCCGCCACGACGGAACCTGGCTTCGTTCAACATTTTCATGAACATCCGCGTTCAGCCAGACAACATCACCCTGGCCACTTTGCCCACAGTCACCAACCCCGGTGACTACATCACGTTACGCGCGGAGATGGATTGCTTCGTCGCGTTTTCCGCATGCCCGCAGGACATCGTCAACATTCAGGGCCAGGGCGACAACACGCCCAAAGACGCTGATTTGCAGATTATTGACCAGGCATTTCCAGCCATTCAGGTGAAAGGCCCCTGGGTGCCGGACCACGTGAAGTCAGCGCAACAGTGAGCAGCGCTCGGCACCCTATTTCAGAGGTAGCGTCATGAAGATCCCCCAACACGCATTCGAAAAATACCTGAACCTGGCAGACGCACGCCTGGGCGCAGTCGCCTTGTCCGTCACGGATGACTGGTTCGCCGACGTCAATCGTCTGTTTCAGCACACGCCCGCGATATTCAAGGCCGATGTATTCGACAACAACGGCAAATGGATGGACGGCTGGGAATCCCGCCGCAAGCGTCACGAAGGTTACGACCATGCGGTGATCCGCCTGGGTGTGGCGGGCACGCTCAAGGGCGTAGACATCGATACCTCGTTCTTCACCGGCAACTTCCCGCCGTCGGCATCCATTGAGGCCTGCTTTCTGGAAGGCGCCGATCCCGACGAAAATACCGTCTGGACCGAAGTGCTCGGTGCAGTGGAGTTGAGCGGTGACAGTCACCATTATCACGCCATCAACGACGATCAACCCTACAGCCACTTGCGCCTGAACATCTTTCCCGACGGCGGCGTCGCGCGGTTGCGGGTCTACGGCATCCCGCACAAGGACTGGTCAAACATCCATCCGGACGAGAACGTGGACTTGTGCGCCGCCCTCAACGGTGGTCGCGCCATCGCCTGCTCGGACGAGCATTACGGCCAGATGGGCAATATCATCAATCCCGGTCGCGCCGCCGTCATGGCCGAAGGCTGGGAAACCGCCCGACGTCGCACACCGGGTAATGACTGGGTGATCGTTGCGTTAGGTGTGGCCGGAGTCGTTGAACGCATTGTGGTCGACACGCTGCACTACAAAGGCAATTATCCGGATCGTTTGTCGATCCAGGCCGCCTGCGTAAAAGGTGGCACTGACGGCCAGATCGAAACGCAAAGCCTCTTCTGGCGCGAGCTTTTGCCGGAGCAAAAAATGGAGATGGATCGAGAGCATTTCTATGAGGCAGAACTGGCCAGCCTGGGAGCGATCACCCACGTACGATTGAACGTCTTTCCGGATGGCGGCGTCAGTCGATTGAGGCTGTTCGGCAAACCGGTGGCTGGCGCTGTTTAATGACATGAACGATAAGATATGGGGGATCCGTAGCGTGATGTCGCCATCAGAGCTGCCCCCATCGGCGAAGAATGTGCAAAAACGCGCTGGAGCATGAAAATCGAGATTGTGGACGGATTTGATTTGCTGCCATCGGTGGCGATCAGGTTTCCACTGAGCGATGGGGAATGCCAACCTTTCAAGTCAATTTCAGTGTACTCAACCGAATCATTCCCCCCATGGCGGACGAGGCGACCAAGCCTCCACAAGCTTATCGATGAAGAGTCGAATTTTTGGTGAAAGATGCCGCTTGCTAGGGTAGATCACCCGAATAGGCTCTTCGGTCTCCGCATAGGCTGCGAGCAATTGAACAAGCTTGCCGCTTCTCAAATCCTCGTTAACCACGTAGGAAGGAAGAGTCGCAATGCCAAGGCCAGCGACAGCTGACTGATGCAATGACTCAGCGCTGTCCATCTGTAACCTCCCACCATGGGAAACGGGTACAGAGCTACCATTCACTCGATAATTCCAGGGAAGCAATCGCCCCCCGCTCACAAAATGCAGGCACTGGTGACCGGATAAATCTTCAGGCGTTTCAGGTGGGGCATGCTCAGCGAGATACCTGGGTGAAGCGCAGGTAATCATTTGTTGGTAAGCCACTGTGCGCGTCAGCAACCGAGAGTCTTCCTTGGGAGGCCCAATGCGAATGGCCAAATCAAAACCCTCATCAATCAGGTCCACCAGCCTGTCGGAAAAAGCGATATCCACGCTCAATGATGGCCAATCCTTCAGGCAACGCTCCACGTGCTGGAGGACGTGGAGCCTGCCGAGTGCAACCGGCAGGCTAATCCGCAGTCGTCCACTGGGTGTCGAGCGACGAAAAGCAAGGGCATCTTCTACGTCGTCCAGATCCTGAAGAACCCCCACACAGCGCTCATAAAGAACCTGACCGTCATCCGTCATGCTCAAACTACGCGTGGTGCGATTGAGCAAACGTACCTGTAAGCGAGTTTCGAGTCTGACTATCGACTTCCCCACCGCCGAGCGTGTGAGGCCGAGGTGCTTTGCCGCTCCAGTGAAGCTCCCAGCGTTTACCGAACTTACAAAGGCGGCTATATCGTTCAGGTTGTGAAGTTCCATGGAGCCTCTGCAGTCTCAAGGTTCGGGCTATTTGGCACCTGCTATGGGGAACCCTATTCCCCAATTCCAAGCATAGTATCTCAATTAGCTAATCCACCGCCCAACGATCAATTGAGGTTTTATGAAAACTGAAGTACAAGCAGCCGTCCAAACCTGGGCCAACAGCCTTGGCGATCTGGTACCCGTTCTGAAGGGCATCGACACCACCACAAAAATGAGCGACATCCGCGACTCCTACGCAAAGATGCTCGCGCAAAATCCTGCGCCTGCTGGCGTCAAATTTGAATCAGTCGACATGGGTGGTGTGCCTGGCACACTGGTTACTCCAGATGAAGTCAAAACCGATGCGGTATTGATGTACATCCACGGCGGGGCTTACATTGTCGGGCGT
Organism: Pseudomonas syringae group sp. J309-1; assembly: GCF_032582135.1. NCBI lineage: Bacteria > Pseudomonadati > Pseudomonadota > Gammaproteobacteria > Pseudomonadales > Pseudomonadaceae > Pseudomonas > Pseudomonas syringae group sp. J309-1. Next base: position 209,311 of record NZ_JAWHNU010000002.1, read on the forward strand.
CCAGACGGCTATCACGGGATCGGCGGCAACTACGCAAAAATGCTGGGTGCTCGTGTTTATATGCCGGACTATCGCCTCGCCCCAGAGCATAAGTTTCCCGCGCCCATCGGCGACACATTGCGCGCCTACGAGTGGTTGCTGGAGCAGAAAATCCCGGCTAACAAGATTGCATTTTCTGGTGAGTCAGCTGGCGGTGCGATGGTTGTCAGCGTGATGGTGGCGGCGAAATCCAAAGGACTTCCATTACCTGCGGTTGGCTCATCCATTTCTCCGTGGGCAAACCTTGAACATACCGGCGCCTCGATGGGCAATCGTGAGGGGCTGGATCCTCTGAACTCCAAGCCAGTGCTGGATATCCTTGCCAGAGCGTTCCTGGGCGACACATTGGCCAATCATCCTCTGGCCTCTCCTGTATTCGCGGACGTCACAGGTCTTCCGCCAATTTTGGTTCAAATCGGAGAGAACGAGTTGATGTTGAGTGATGCGATGCGTCTCGCAACTCACCTTGCTGACAACCGCGTTCGCGTCAATCTGGAAGTATGGCCAGCGATGTTCCATGCCTGGCACTTCTACGCCACCCTGTTGCCGGAAGGTCAGCAAGCGATGGAGAGTTCCGTTCGCTTCATTGAGATTGGCCTGGCAGACGCTAGTCGCTAAACATGCAAATAGACCGCGACAGTTTTCTCGGCTGTCGCGGTTAACCCATAGACTGGATTTGTCCGGCGTTCAGGCTGATAGCATCGCGATAAACGTTCTCGGGCTTCACACTTTCTTCCCGAGAAGTTGTTTTCCGAACAACTCAATTAGCCAGACGGAACGCACCTCCGAACTTCATCAGACCAGTTTTTTTTCGAAATAGACGCGTTCGAAACCATGCTCGGTGCGTCGCCCCAACTCTATATACCCAAGCCTGGGGTAGATCAGGAGGTTGTCCGTCATCTTCTCGTTGGTATAAAGATGCACTGCACTCATTCCAAGCTGTCGGCTGGTTTCTTCACAAAAGCGGATCAGTAATTTGCCTACCCCGCGTCCTGTTGCGCTGGGCATCACCGCCACATTTTCCAGCAGCACATGCTGCTGCTCGGCATAAAACACCACGAAACCTTCAAACCTGGCGTTTTCATCGGTTGCCACGTAAACGGTCCCGGCTGCAATTTGCGCTGCAAAGTCGGCAGTCATGGGCGCAGGTTTGCGACCGATTGCAGGTATATAGCGGGCGTAGGCCTGTTCAGCGCAGTGCCTTATAGCAGGCTCATCTTGTGCTTCAGCTGGACGGATCAAACATATACCTTCTGTGAGGGGCATGGCGTGCGATTGATACTCTGGCAGATCATAAGCGCAGATGTCGACGGGCTGTTTTCGGGCGACCGGAGTCGGACACATCATGTAAGTCGCCAGTTTTTGATAGGCTTATATGAAACCTTAAATGACTTCCCGATACGCCATGGTCAATTCAACGCTTGAGCCCCGCATGAATATCATCAGCGCCACGATGTACCAATCGAAACACACGAGAGCTCCACACCCGGTGCTCACCATTGACTCCATTCCACTTGCGAACTGGATCAAAGGCGTCGTTTACGACGGTGAGGGCAACGACGAAACCAACGGACTGGTTCCTGCGCAAGGCTGGTTGATTGACGACGATGACTCGAACTACGCGTGGAGGATTCTCGAACCTGTCATGGAAAACTGTTCGACCATCGTGCCACTGTTGGTCTGTTCGGACGACATGGACCTGAGCTGCACGGTTGCGGTGGTTGAGCAAGTGATAAGGGGTGACACTGTCATTTGGGAGCGTTTTGGTCGAGCCGTCGATACCATTTCCGGCGTCATCACTGCGGTGGACTGGAATCAGATGAATCAGCCAGTGTCTTTCCCTAGAGTACAGTTTCAAGAGGCGCTATCAGAATTCAAAAGGCTGACCGAGCATGAGTGGGCCTGAGTGCGACCGGCCAAAAGCGGTCAGACGATTGTCGGTCGCTGCTTCACATGACCCCGTTTGACACGCAATAAAGCTGATGCACTTTCTGACGCGTTCTCAACACGAGGCCAGGCATGTTCGATCACTCCACCCATCCTGAAATCGCTGAATGGTTCGCCAGCTTCGGAGTCGACGAGGTGTCATACAGTGGCTGCTCCATTGACCTGAGCAACGAGCCACCTGAGCACTGGTTCTATAGGCGCAACAAGCTGCGGCCCGACAGTCTGAAACTTGATCTGAACATCCCGGCCAATGGGAGCTGGCGGGTCGACCTGTCTCGTCATGACAATCTGTTCAACGTCCAGTGGCGCTCGAATGACGACCTGCGCGTCGAGTCTCAGGAACTGCGCTACCGCAAGCTGATCAAGTGGCCGCGATTGCACAGCCTCATGGAATTCCCCCTGCTTGCCGGGCAACTGGAGCAGTGCCTAGGGGTGCATTTCCTGCGTCATGCCAATGTCGGGGCGCGCTTGCTGGAACCCGAGGTCCTGGTGAGCAATCCAAACATCCGGCAATGGTTGGCACCCTGTGCCGACACTTTGGGCTGGGACCGGAAAATGCAGCCGGAATAAGGTGGTACCCGAACCGCTGGGCACCAAAGCAGTTGATCTACAGACTTCGCTCTCGGGCAGTAAGCTCGATTGTCTGATGGATGATTAACCCTCCAGTCGCCAACCCATCAACTCAATGCACGAACGAGTACCCAATGGACTGTGTCATCCGAAACGCGATAAACACGGACGCCCCCGCCATCAGCAGGATTATCGTGGCAGCACTGCGCGAATCCAATGCCCAGGATTATTCGTCAGACATCATCGAGCGCGTACAGCAAAGCTTCTCACCCACGGCGATTCTGCACTTTATGACCTGCCGCCAGGTGTATGTCGCGTGCTTTGATGATCATGTCATTGCAACCGCAAGTCTTGATCAAGACATCGTGCGGAGTATGTTTGTTGAGCCGGCCCATCAAGGGAAAGGCATAGGCCATCGGCTGATGTCGAACCTCGAAGCCGTCGCAACGCAGAGCGGGATCAAACGGTTGCGGGTGCCCTCCTCAATCACGGCCGAAGGGTTTTATCTGTCGCTGGGCTTCCAGAAGCTCAGGGACGAGTTCCACGGCGCAGAGCGCACGATCATCATGGAAAAAGTTCTGAACAAGTAACTTCCCACCCAATCAAAAATCCTTAAGCCGCCTTTAAGTGCAAGAATCTTCGCACTGGATCGTTTTGGAGATCACCATGCTTCGCGCGTTTGAACAATGGCTCGACCCCTTCCCGCCTGATGAAGTCCCGCCGCCGCCCGACGGCCTGGCGCGGTTTCTGTGGGCCTGCACGCGGGGTGCCCGTGGCTACATCCTTGCGTTTGCGCTGCTCAGCGCAGGGGTATCGATTTACGAAGCCTGGCTGTTTTCATTCCTCGGGCAGGTCGTGGACATGCTGTCGACCTGGCAAGCCGGCGGCGATGCGGCCGCTCAGGAAAGCAGCGTGCTGTGGAGCATCGGCATCATATTGGTCACCAGCATCGGGCTGGTGGCGTTGCGCACGATGGTGCAGCACCAGGTCCTGGCGATCAATTTGCCCTTGCGGCTGCGCTGGGATTTCCACCGGTTGATGTTGCGACAAAGCCTTTCTTTCTTCTCAGACGAGTTCTCCGGCCGGGTCACCACCAAGGTCATGCAAACGGCGCTGTCCGTGCGTGAGGTACTGTTTACCCTTATCGAGATCGCCCCCGGGATTGGGGTTTATTTCATTGCGATCATCGCATTGGCCGGTAACTTCGACCTGAGGTTGATGCTGCCTTTCATTGCCTGGATCGCGTTGTTTGGTCTGGCCATGCGCTACTTCGTGCCTCGCCTGGGCAAGGTCGGCCAGGAACAGGCCAATGCGCGTTCATCAATGACCGGACGTGTTTCGGACGCCTACACCAACATCACCACGGTAAAGCTGTTCTCGCACTCGAAACGGGAAGCGCATTTCGCGCGTGCAGCGATGGAGGACTTCAAAGTCACTGGTTTGCGCCAGATGCGTCTGGTCAGCCAGTTCGAGATCGTCAACCAGGCCTTGGTCGTGGCTTTGATCATGGGTGCAGGTGGTTACGCCCTGTGGCTGTGGCATCAGGGTGAGGTCGGTACGGGTGCTGTGGCGGCGATTACCGCCATGGCGTTGCGCATCAATGGCATGTCCCACTGGATCATGTGGCAAATGACATCACTGTTCGAGAACATCGGCACCGTTCAGGATGGCATGGCCACTTTGACCCGCGGCCCCAAAGTTCAGGACGCGCCAAACGCGGCCACGCTGGTGACAAAGGGCGGCGCGGTCACCTTCGACAACGTGAGCTTCAACTACAACGGCGAACGTCAGGTGCTGGATGCCCTGAACCTGACTATTCGTCCGGGCGAGAAAATCGGCCTGGTGGGTCGCTCCGGTGCTGGTAAATCAACCCTGATCAACCTGCTGTTGCGTTTCTATGACGTGGACAACGGCACGATCAGCATCGACGGGCAAAACATCGCCCACGTTACTCAGGACAGCTTGCGCAGCGCCATCGGCATGGTGACGCAGGACACTTCCCTGCTGCACCGTTCCATCCGCGACAACATCGCTTATGGTCGGCCCGACGCTACCGACGAGCAAGTCCGTACTGCCGCGGTCAACGCCCAGGCCGATGGGTTCATCAGCCAGTTAACTGACAAGCAAGGCCATTCCGGTTACGACACCCTGGTGGGTGAGCGTGGTATCAAGCTGTCGGGCGGCCAGCGTCAACGGGTTGCAATTGCCCGGGTAATGCTCAAGAACGCCCCGATCCTGCTACTCGACGAGGCCACCAGCGCGCTGGATTCGGAAGTCGAAGTGGCGATTCAGGAAAGTCTTGATGAAATGATGCAGGGCAAAACCGTGATTGCCATCGCTCATCGCCTGTCCACCATCGCTGCCATGGACAGGCTGATCGTCATGGATGACGGTCGTATCATTGAACAAGGCACCCACGCCGAGTTGCTTGCCAAGAATGGTACCTATGCGCGGCTATGGCACCATCAGAGCGGCGGTTTTCTGGGAGAAGATCAGGGCGTGGTCGAGACTACAGAATAAGCTTTGAGCTGAGCGGTTGACTGGGTAATTTGCGGCGGTGGGGATAGTAGATATCCACCGCCCCAAGCCAATTTGGGAATGAACCAAATACAAACAATTAAACCCATTATTTTT